>NZ_DASURI010000129.1:0-3118 GCF_036280135.1 Longimicrobium sp. | reverse complement strand
CTCCAGCTCGTCCGGGCTCACCGTCAGCGCCTCGCTGCGCAGCCGCGTGAACGCGGACGAGATGCGCGGCGCTGGATCATCCGCAGCCGGCGTCGTCTGCGCGGCGCCCGCGACGGGCAAAAGCAGCGCGAGGATGATCATCGCGGCCGGCCACAGGCGAAAGAGCGCGCGCATCGACGGATCGCGGGTGCGGGTGACACGAACGGGGGAGGCGAGGCGGCGTGGCCTCGCCTCCCCTATCAGTAATGCAACGCGCTGGGAAGGAGAAGACTGACGGGGCCGATCAGGCGGACGTTTCCTCGAACGCCTCGTCGTCCGGCGCGTCGGCGGGGGCATCGAGGATCTCGGCGGCGAGCGCGGCGTCTTCGGCGCGGACGAACAGGCGGGCCATCCCGGGATAGGCGCCGCTCGCCGTGTCGGCGCTCATGCGCGAAGGGATGTCGTGTGCCTCCAGCACGGCCGCGTCCATCTGCGCGTCCAGGTCGTTCGTGTACGTCCGCAGCACCACGATGTCGTTGCTCATGCTCGTCCCGCGTCCTGGTTCAGTGGGCGTCACAGCGTCGATCCCTGGAAGGTCCTACGGCCGCCTCGTACCCGTGGTTTCCGGGGATCAGGCCGGCGGCCCGTCGTACGCCTCGTCGTCCTCCGGCGTGCCGGCGGGGGCGTCGAGGATCTCGGCAGCGAGCGTAGCGTCTTCGGCCCGGACGAGCAGGCGCGTGGGCATAATGAGCGCCATCCCCGGGTACGTCCCGCCCGCCGTGTCGCCGCTGACGCGCGCGGGGACGCCGTGGGCCTCCAGCACGGCCGCGTCCATCTGCGCGTCCAGGTCGTTCGTGTACGTCCGCAGCACCACGATGTCGTTGCTCATGCTCGTCTCGCGTCCTGGTTCAGTGGGCGTCACAGCGTCGATCCCTGGAAGGTCCTACGGTCGCCTCGTACCCGTGGTTTCCGGGGATCAGGCAGGCGGCTCGTCGAACGCCTCGTCGTCCTCCGGCGTACCGGCGGGGGCATCGAGGATCTCGGCGGCGAGCGCGGCGTCCTCGGCCCGGACGAGCAGGCGCGTGGGCATGATGAGCGCCATCCCCGGATACGCCCCGCCCGCCGTGTCGCCGCTGACGCGCGCGGGGACGCCGTGGGCCTCGAGCACGGCCGCGTCCAGCTGCGCCTCCAGCTCGTTGGTGTACGTGCGCAGCACCACGATGTCGTCGCTCATCCCGCCTTCACCCCGGCGTCGGCGGCCCGGTGCTTGTTCACGAGCTCTGCGTCGATGCCTTTGGCCTCCAGCCAGGCCCGCGCCTCTCGCACCTGCTGGCCGAGTTCGTACGTGAACCACGCCTCGCGGACCTCGGGAAACTCCGTGAGCGCGTCCTTGAAGCTGCGGAACGGACGGCGCTGTTCCAGCGCCCGCAGGAGCTTGCCCCGGACCCGGTCGTCGGGCTGGTCGTCGGCGAAGCGCTCCATCCACCGGAACCCCTCGTTGGATCCGACGGACTCGATGTGGCGGAACCGCTCGGGGTCCAGGTCGTCGTCGGCGTATTCGTCAAAGGCTTCCGGGTCCCACGCCTCGCCGGCGTCGGGGCCGCCCCGGGCTTCGACGCGGGCCCACTCGGCCATCAGCACCTCGCCGGTCTGCAGGTCCAGCACCCACTGCGTCTCGTTGTCGCTCATCGCGAGGGCAATGTCGCCGGTGTCGATCTGGAGCTTGGGCATGGCAGTACAGAAGCGATCAGGGAATCAGCCAAGCGCATCGACGTCCACTGCGCTTACCTGCGCAGAGTAAACACGTCCAGCACCCGCCGCAAGCGGGTCAGGGGCCGCACTTGGGGCAGCGGGCCAGGAGCGCGCCGCCGCCCTCCAGCTCGCGCGAGGCCCAGGTGCGCAGGGCCGACTTGGCCTCGGCGCAGATCTGCCGGGCACCCTTGGCACGCAGGCGGCCCGGGTGCACGTCGCGATCGATCTCGGGGCAGGTGGCCTTGTGCAGCAGCGGCGCGCTGCGCGTGCGCACGGCCAGCACGTAGCCGTCCGGGTGCGTGTTGAGCCACCACGCGTACTCCGCGTCGTCGGGGAACTCCTGCGTGGCGGGGAACGCGTCCGCGGCCTCGGTCATCGTCGTTCGTCTTTCGTTGTGGTTGGGCGGAC
Organism: Longimicrobium sp.; assembly: GCF_036280135.1. Lineage (GTDB taxonomy): Bacteria > Gemmatimonadota > Gemmatimonadetes > Longimicrobiales > Longimicrobiaceae > Longimicrobium. The sequence continues at coordinate 979 of NZ_DASURI010000129.1, read as the reverse complement.
TACCAGCGGCCGTGCCATTGCAGGCCGTGCGGAAGGTCGTCCGCGGCGAACTCCAGGTGCACCACGCGGCGGTGCCCCGGGCGCGTGGCCGGCGACGACGCGTGCAGGAGGGCGGGGCGCATCACCAGCGCGCCGCCGCGATCGCAGGTGCATGGAACGGGCTCGCCCGCGTCGCGCATGCGCGCCACGTCGTCCGCGGACAGGCGGCCGTGGGCGTGCGAGCCGGGCAGCACCTGCACGGGCCCGTTGTCCGGCCCGCACGGGTCCAGGTGCACGCGCACGGTCAGCATCCGTTCCAGCACCTCCACGGGCGGCTGCACGTGCGGGATGCTCGCCTTTTCGGACCAGGGCCCGAACCCCGGCGCGTCGCGCGGCTCCCGGACGGCGATGGTGAGGTCCTGGTGCCACGCCACCTTCCAGTTGGCCGCGGGCGTCTTGTCGAACAGGATGCCTCGCACGACGAAGCACTCCGGCCCCAGCACGGGCTCCACCAGCGCGCGCACGGCCGGCATCCGCGCCAGGGCGCGCACCTGGGGCACGGCCTCCAGCAGATTGCGCACGGCGTGCACGCTGCCGCGCCGCTCCACGGCGCCCTCGTGGTCCACGTTCTCCAGCGCGGGGAGCAGGGCGTCGATCACGTCGTCCGGCACCACGCCCTCCACCATGGCGAACCCGTCGCGCGCGACCGTCTCCGTGTACCCGTCCGTCATCGGCATCCAGATCATCCGGCGGATGTGATCTCGTTTCAGCGGGCCATCTCGGAGCGCACGCGCCGGTCCACGATGCCCAGGCGCTTCTCGATGGTCTGCTCGATGTACAGCGCCTGCTCGCGCACGTCCAGCGCCGTGGCCAGCTTGAGGTGGCGGCCGTCCTTGAGCACCGCGTCCACACCGTAGCGCAGGGAAACGCCGTTGCGGCCGCGGATGACCTGCTCCGTGCAGAACAGCTGCTCCAGCGATGCCGTGGAGATGTCCACGTT
>NZ_DASURI010000128.1:0-3535 GCF_036280135.1 Longimicrobium sp. | reverse complement strand
AAAGAGCAGCGCCAGGTACAGGGGCAGCTCCAGCACGTGCAGCCGCGCCGTCACGTCCGGCCGGCCGATCCCCTGGACCAGCGCCGACGCCGGCTTGGCGAACCCGTTCACCAGCAGCCCCAGCCCCAGCCAGGCCACGGCCGCCGCGCCCCCCGCGGCAAACTCCGGCCCCAGCCACGCCCCCAGCCCCTCGCGCGAAAAGCCGCACAGCAGCACGGCCAGCGGCATCACCATCACGAAGACGAGCTCCACGCCGCGCGTCAGCAGGGGCCCCAGCCGCTCGCGGTGCGTGGCCGCGGCCGCCGCGAAGGCGGGGAACAGCACGGACGAGACGGCGCCGGAGACGATCCCCATCCGCAGCATCACCTCCTGCGGCGTGGCGTACCAGGCCACGGCGGCGGCCGAGACCAGCGCGCCCACGACAAAGCGGTCCATGTACACCATCACGGGCGAGACGACGGAGCTCACCGTGGCCCATCCGCCAAAGCGCAGCAGCTCGCCCGCGTGCCGCCACGCCGCGCCTCGCCGGGACCGCAGGGCCGGCACCTCGCGAAGGCACAGCGCCAGCAGCACCAGCCATCCCGCGCCCCGCGCGGCGGCCAGCACCACCAGCACGGCGGGCAGCCCGCCGCCCGCCGCCAGCACCCCCAGCGGCCCCAGGTAGCTGGCCGCGGAGACCGCCGCGGCCACCGCGTTGCTCCACCCAAAGCGCGCGTGTGCCTCCAGCAGCCCCGACAGCGCCGGCGCGCCCAGCGTGAACGGCAGGGCCACGGCCAGCAGGCGGAACGCCAGCACGGCCTCCGTCCGCAGGCCGGCGGACAGCCGCAGCGTGTCCGCCAGCAGGGGCGCGGCGAGAAAGACGGCGACGCCGGCCACGAGCCCCGCCGCCGTCGTCATGGCCACGCCCGTCCACGCCAGGGGCCCCAGCTCGCCGTCCGCGTCGGCGCCGGCCGCGGCGCGGGTGAGGGCGGGGCCCACGCCCAGCTGCAGCACGCCCAGGTAGCCCAGGACGGCCCAGCCCAGGGTAAGGATGCCCATCCGCTCGGCGCCCAGCCCCGCCACGAGACGCGGAAGGGCGACGAGCCCCAGCACGGCCGGCACGCCCGCGCCCAGGATGCGGTAGACGATGCCGCGCGCCAGCCGCCCGCGGCCAAAGCGCCCCGCCACGCCGGTCCGTGCGGCAGCGCTCACGGCGTTCCCCGCCCCGCGAGCACCGCGTGCACCAGCGGCACCAGGCGCGCGCGGATGGCGGACACGCTCGCCTCCGCCAGGTACCACGCGCGCGCCGCCGCGCCCCGCCGCGCCGCCTCTGCCGGGTCCGCCGCGATCATGGCCAGGGCGCCGGCCAGGGCCGCCGCGTCGCCCGGGGGGACGATCCACCCCCGGCCGTCCCCCAGCAGCTCCGGCAGGTCGCCCACCGCCGTGCCCACGACGGGGACGGCCATCGCCATGGCCTCCAGTGCCTTGGCAGGCACCTGCGCCTCGGCCACGGGGCCGGGCCGCTGCGGCACGGGGACGGCGTCCGCGGCCGCCAGCAGGGCCGGCATCTCCGCCTGGTGCACGGCGCCCAGGGAGACGAAGCGTGGCCCGAGCGCCGCGCGCGCCGCGTCGTACCACGGCCCGCCCCGGTTGCCCGCCGCGGCCAGCGTCCACGCCGCCGCTTCCGGGCGGGCGAGGGCCTCGATCAGCGTCTCCCACCCCTTGTGCGGCCGGGGCACCCCCGCGAACACGGCCACGGGCCCGGCCGCAGACAATCCGAACCGCGCGCGCAGGGCCGCCCGGTCCGCCAGCTCCGCCCGGCCGGGGTCGAACGCGCGCTCGTCCGGGCCGTGGCGCACGATCGTCCCCCCGTAGCGCGCCTGCAGCCGCCGGCTGACGACGGTGACGGCCACCGCGCGGCGGGTAAGCGGGTGCGCCGCGCGGGCCAGCAGGCCGTGCACGTCGCGGGCGCGGCGCAGCAGGGCGCGGGGTCCGTGGCCCGTGTCGTCCACCGTGCGCGACGCCCACTCGTCGTCCTCCACGTCCAGCAGCACGGGGCGGCGGCCGGGCGCGGCCAGGGCGGGGGCGAGCGTGGTCAGGAGGGGCTTGCAGGCATAGAGCACGTCACCCGTCGCCAGGCGCGACAGGCGGGCGGCGGCGGCCAGGACGGACGGCAGCCGGCGGCCGGCGGGGACGACCACGTAGGGAAAGCGGCCGGCAAAGGGCGCGTACACGCCCCGCCCGCCGATGGAGATGCCCAGCACCTGCACGTCGAAGTCCTCCGCCAGCGCGGCGGCCAGGGGCGCCGCGCGGACGATGGGGTTCGACGCAAGGTCGTGCACCAGCAGGCTCACGCGCGGGCGGGCCGGCATGGTCGCGGGGGGAACGCGGGAAAAGGAGGGACCGGCGCGCCCTCAGAGGGTGCGCGCCGCCTGGTGCTCCACGAGCTGCGCGAAGTACGGGATGGTGCGCCGCAGCCCCTCCTCCAGGGGCACCCTGGGCTCCCATCCCAGCACCTCGCGGGCGAGGGTGATGTCGGGCCGGCGCACCTTGGGGTCGTCCTGCGGCAGGGGCAGCGAGTCGATGCGCGACGTGCTTCCCGTCATCCGCAGCACCAGGTCCGCCAGCTCGCGCACGGTGAACTCCGTGGGGTTGCCCACGTTCGTGGGCTCCGCGCGGTCGGACATGAACAGGCGGTAGATGCCGTCCACCAGGTCGTCCACGTAGCAGAACGAGCGCGTCTGGCTGCCGTCGCCGTAGACCGAGAGGGGGTCGCCGCGCAGGGCCTGCACGATGAAGTTGCTCACCACGCGGCCGTCGCCGGGGCGCATGCGCGGACCGTACGTGTTGAAGATGCGGACGATGCGCGTGGGCACCCCGTGGTGGCGGTGGTACGCCATGGTGATGGCCTCGCTGAAGCGCTTGGCCTCGTCGTACACGCCGCGGGGGCCGACCGGGTTCACGTTGCCCCAGTACGTCTCCGGCTGCGGGTGCACGAGCGGGTCACCGTACACCTCGGAGGTGGACGCCATCATGAAGCGCGCGCCCTTGGCCTTGGCCACGCCCAGGGCGTTGTGCGTGCCCAGCGAGCCCACCTTGAGCGTCTGGATGGGCTTTTCCAGGTAATCCACGGGGGACGCGGGGCTGGCGAAGTGCAGCACTCCGTCCAGGTCGCCCGGCACCTCGATGAAGCGCGAGACGTCGTGCTCGATGAACGCGAAGTCGTCGCGGCCCTGGAGGTGGGCGATGTTGTCCGCGTGGCCGGTGATGAAGTTGTCCATCCCCACCACCCGGTGCCCCTCGGCCAGGAATCGGTCGCACAGGTGCGAGCCAAGGAAGCCGGCCGCGCCGGTGATCAGTACGCGCATGGGCCCCTGCGGATGCGGATGGTGATGGACGGCACGCTCATCTGCGCTGAAAAGAATGTGAAAACGCGGGCCGGGACGGATCACACGGACGCTCCCGCCCCGCTCTTCGCCGCGGCGGCGGACCGGACCGATCCTCCCCGTCCGCCGCCGCGCTCCTTCGTACCTTCGTACCTTCGTACCTTCGTACC
>NZ_DASURI010000127.1:0-3163 GCF_036280135.1 Longimicrobium sp. | reverse complement strand
CTCGGCGTTGGTCTTGGAGACCATCAGCACGGGCCCGTTCACCACGCGCTCCCGCAGCTCCGGGTGCATGGCGCCCAGCGACACGGGCTGGCGGTACGCGGACGAGCCCTCGTCGCGCAGGATGCCCAGCCCGGACCGCGGCTCCACGGCCACGCGGGCGTCGTCGCCGTCGCCCTGGATGGCGTACTCGCGGTAGCCCAGGAAGACGAAGTTGCCGTGTCCCAGCCAGCGAAGGAACTGCGCCTCCTCGCGGAACTCCGCCTCGCGCTGCGGCAGGCGGGCGGCGTGCTCCTCCAGCACGCGCGCCTCGAGCTCCAGCCGCTGCAGCATGGCGTCGAAGTCACTCGTGGCCTCCACCACGTCCGACAGCGAGCGCGCCACCTCCTGGCGGATGGCCTCGCGCTGGGCGGGGTCGTTCACGCGCGCCACCTCGGCGTGCGTGAGCGCCTCCAGGGTCCCCTCGTCGCCGCCCACGCCCACGATCTCGCCGGCCGCGTCGCGGCGCACGCGCAGCACGGGGTAGACGTAGTGGTGGATGTGCAGCCCCTCGCTCTCCAGGTACTCGCGGATGGTGTCCACGATGAAGGGGCGGTCGCCCACCTCGGCGCGCACGACGGTGGCGCCGGCGCTCCACCCCTCGTCCTCGGGGTTCACGACCTCCACGTTCACCTGGTCGGGCCGGGCGCGGCGCAGGAACTCCCACGCGCCCAGGGTCATGGCCGCCAGCTGGTCGGGGCCGCGCTCTTCCAGAAGGTGGCGTGGGGCCTTGGCAAAGAAGGCCCGGGCGAACTCGCACAGGAGGGCCTCGTCGGCCCGGCCCAGGCGGGTAAGGTGCTCGCACAGCTCGTCCACCGTCACCGCGCGGGGTGCGGGGGCGAGCGTCGGTTGCAGAGTGCTCATGCGTGCGTTGCGACTGTGCTCGGCGGATAAGTAAACGGCTACGACGTCTCCGGCGTAGCCGGGCAATGTAACCCGCCCGTCCGCGTTTGGCACGTCATTGAGCAAAGTTGGTGATGCGGGCGGTAAACTGCGTGGCGGGGCGCGGAGAACGACATCGTGGGCGCCGGGTTTCGTGCCGATGGACGGAATGTCTCTCGCCCGCCGAGGGCCCCCTCCCCCCGGTCCCCTGCCCCCGCTTCGCGGGGGAGGGGGAGAACTGCGGTTCGACATTCGGATCGCCCGCGCCGAAGCGACCCGCCCCTCTCCCGGCCTCTCCCCGCTCGTTCCTCGCGGAGAGGGGAGAACCCAGTCCCAGCACGAGCTCGCCTCCGCACGCGGAACCGTCCCCACGCAAAACCCCTCCCCCGAAGTTGGGGGAGGGGTCGGCCGCCGTTGCGAGGAACGAGCAAAAAGGCGGTCGGGGGAGAGGGCCCCCCGTCGCGCAGCGACGGGGACGACGGAGGATGCCGATCCGTCAGCTGGCCAGCGGAACCCTCAGGACCATGAGCACGGTGAGGAGGAGGATCGCCAGCGCCAGGACCCCCACACCCGCCACCAGCTGTGCCAGGAGCACCCGGCGGCGCGACATCCCGTACAGCCGGCGCATGACGGTGAGCGGAATTCCGAAGATGACGTACAGCGCCAGCAGGCTGATTGCCGGGGCGAGCGGGGGAAAGGCGGTGGACAGCGTCGTGAGCACGGCGCTGAAGCCCGTGGTGTACGCGCTGATGATGGCGACTTCCTCGGTGGAGATGCGCCGGCCGCTCGTCCACCGGAACACCATGCTGTAGATGGCGAAGGTCGCGACGGCGAGCAGCAGCACCAGCTCGTTGTTGAAGTCGTCGTCCAGCCCCGCGATCAGCTGGCCCGTCTGCACGCCCAGGATCTTCCCGAGCAGGATGGACGTGACGAAGCTGAGCGCGTAGTACGTCACCGGGCGCTGCGCGAGCCCGCGGGGCAGGGCCTGGGGCGCGGGCTCGGGGAAGACGTGCCTGGCGCGCGTGGCGGGGCGGGCCAGCACGGTGGCGAAGAAGCGCAGGGGATGCGCGACCATGTGCCACGTGGTGGTGAGGTACTCCCTGGCGTCGTTCAGCCGGTCGACCACCAGCATCTCCCACACGTCGTGGGCGACGGTGCGATGCTCGTCCTCCACCAGCTCCTTGCCGCAGGCGCTGCAGTAGGTGCCGCTGTCCATGTGCCCGCAGTGCGCGCAGGCAACGAGCTCCGGCGCGGGGAGGGCCGCGGCGGCGTGAGGCGTGGGGCTGATGTCGGTCATGGGGAGAGAACCGCGGGTGAACGACGGCGGGCGGAAGGCACCAAGGGATAGCAGCCAAACACGCGTTCCCGCAAGATCCTGGGCGTGAGAAAAACAGAAAACTACATTCTCACGCAGAGCCGCAGAGGACGCAGAGTACCCCATTCCTTGCCCTTTCCAGGCATCCTCGCGTGAGATCGATTCTTCCGCTTTCTCTGGATGACGGCATCACGGCAACGTGCCAGAATCCGCACAGCACCGGGGTACTCTGTGTCCTCTGCGGCTCTGCGTGAGAAAAGCAGTTGCCGTTGCCGTTCAGCGCAGGCCAAAGATGGGCGTGCGGGCCTCGTAGCGCCGCGTGGGGAGGCCAAGAAGGCGCACGAAGAAGCGGCGCACGCCCCGCTCCACGGCGCGCCCCACGGGCTGCTCGCCCGCCACGGCCGGGCGCGCCTCGCCGCGCAGCCACTGGCGCAGCTCGTCCATGTCGCTCTCCGAGAGCGTTTCCACGCTCAGCCGCACCAGGTAGTAGAACCGCCCGCCCGTCTCGGGACGCACGGTGGGCTGCAAGGCCTGCTGCAGCGCCGCCTCGGCCGCCTGGAGGGTGGAGTAGCGCCGCTGCACCCGCCCGTCCTCCAGCGTGTAGCCCTCGCCCAGGGGCGCGCGCAGCAGGGCCCGCGAGATCTGCTGCGCGCCGGCCAGCTGGTCGAACGGGTCGGCCTTGCGCCACAGCTCCACCCGGAACTGAAAGCGCAGGGGCAAACCGTTCTGCAGCGCCTCGCGCAGGGCCCGGTCGCGCAGCAGCCCATCCACCCGCACGGCGGCGCGCCACTGCGCCTGCGGGCCGCCCACCGCAACGGTGAGCGGCCGCCGGGCCTGCGCGTCCGCCGGCGCCGCCGACAGCAGCAGCGCCGCGAGCCAGGGCAGAAAGGAGAGGCGCGCGATCCGTATCAAAACCGCGGGGCCAGCCGG
>NZ_DASURI010000126.1:0-3042 GCF_036280135.1 Longimicrobium sp. | reverse complement strand
AACGTGCCGTTGGCGTTGACGTACTTGAGCGAGCTGCGGATGCGATCCTTGGTGTCGGTAAAGGTGCCCGCCTCCGTGACGTACTCGATGAGCTTGACGCGGCCGCTGTTGCCCCGCTCCAGCACGTTGATGGCCAGCACGCGGCCCACGTCCTGGCCGGCGTACTGCGAGATCACGTCGCTGATCTCGTCCGCCGTCCACTCGAAGCTCCAGCGGTGGTAGCGGCTCCAGTCGGCCTCGAAGTCGCCGTTGCGCTTGCCGCGCAGCTTGAAGGCGCCGGGCGCGTTCCGGATGCTGTCCAGCACGTTGCCCGAGTTGCCGCGCTGGTGGTCGATCACGCCGCGCAGGTACGGCAGCGGGGCGCTGTTGTACACGTCCTCGTTGTTGGCCGTGGTGCCGCCGCTGGTGCTGAAGAACAGCGCCTCGATGAGCTGGCCGTTGTACGTGGCCACCAGGCCGCTGGTCTCGTCCACGGCCTGCGTGCTCACGGGATGCTCGGCCGCGTAGCCGCCGTACACCTGGTCGCTCGTGGTGGGCAGCAGGTCGTAGCCGTCGCTGCTGCGCTTGCCCAGGCCGCGCATGGCGTAGGTGCGGGCCGCGATGGCCTGCGCCTTTTGCGCCTCGAGCTCGTCGTACACCGTGGGCGGCAGCTCGCGGGGAACCACGCCGTACAGGTACTGCTCCATGGGCAGCTCGTTGATGCCGGCCAGCGTGCCGCCGCTGTTGATGCGCACCTCGGCCACGCCGCGGTACGGCGCGCCGCCGATGGTCACCAGGCCGTCGGACGACGTGAGGACCACGGGGCCGCTGCTCACGGCCTGCGCCGAGCCCGTGTTCACGCGGTACTGCGTAACGCCGGTGGTGACCGTCACCAGCTTCCAGAACGAATCCGAGCCCGCCAGCCCCTGCGCGATCACCTGGTTGCGGTAGGTGTTGCGCACGCCGAACGCCGCGTTGGAGGCAAAGTCGCCGATGTACAGCCGCGTGCACGCCGGGATCACCTCGGTCATGGTGGCGTGGCCCAGCGCCTCGGCGGCGGCCTTTTGCGCGGCGATGGCGGTGGCGGTGCCGCACGCCACCTGCAGGCGGTAGCGGGTCACGCTCACGGAGCCGGCTTCCAGCGTGACCGTGGCCGAGACGCCGCCCGTGCCGCTGAGCAGGGTGGTACCCGTCGACCTGTCGCTGACCGTCCAGTCCGCCGCGCTGCCCAGGGTGACGGAGGTGGCCGTGGGAATCACGCCAATGCGGATGTTTCCGTTCCACGCCTGCGCGGTCACGCCCTCGTCCAGGGCGGGGCCGTCGGCGCGGGCGGTCGCGCCCGTGGGGTCACCGTCCACGCAGGCGCCCAGGCCCAGCAGCAGCGCGGCCGCGGGAAGGATCCGCCCAAATCGAGTAGGGATCATTGAAAAGGAGGGGTGCAGGGATGGACGGCCGAAGCGCCGGGGAACGCTCGGAGGAAGCCATCACTTACACACCTGCCGGGGCATTTGTCAACCTCCGGAGCAAAAGAACCGGCGTGAACGCACGGAAGAATATTCCGAATTCTTGCGTCCGGACCCGCCCTCGTCCGCCGGGTGTCGACAGGCGATCCGCCGCCCGAGAGGGCGGATGGACGGAACGGTGTCCCGGCGCGTGGACGGCGTGCACTGGCCCCGTTTGTCCGGCGCGGTTACCTTTCATCCCGCAAGCCGCCAGGGGTACTCCGCGCGATCCGCGGGGTTGAGACAGTCCCTTGGAACCTGATCCGGTTCACACCGGCGTAGGGAGCGCGGCGTGTCGCATTCGATGGAGCCCATCCGCCGCGCCGTTCCTTCGGCCGGAGGACCGTGATCCGTCCAGGCGCCACCCCGGATCTCCCGGCGTGGCGCCTTTTTCGTTCGATGCGCCTTGCCGGGATCCGCCGTCCTTCCTCCGCTGTTCCCGATCCGGGTCGTCCGCTCCCGCCGCATGGAGACGCAGATGATCGATCGAGCCCGCCCCGCATCCGCCCCGTCCGCCGGCGCCGCATCCACCGGCGACTACGGCGACGCGTTCCCCGCCAGCCGCAAGGTGTACGTGGAGGGGCGCCACGGCATTCGCGTGCCCATGCGCGAGATCGGCCTGTCCGGCGGCGAGCCCCCGCTGCGCGTCTACGACACCAGCGGTCCACTGGGGACGGACGTGCGCCACGGGCTCAAGCCCCTTCGCATGGACTGGATCCTGGGCCGGGGCGACGTGGCGCGGACGGAGCGCACCTATCGCCCGCTGCCCGGCGCGCAGGCGGTGGAGATGCCCGAGGCCCTGCATCGGCCCACGCTGCGTGGCACGGGCCCCGTGACGCAGATGCACTACGCGCGGCGCGGCGAGATCACCCCCGAGATGGAGTTCGTGGCCCTGCGCGAGGGGATGGACCCCGAGTTCGTGCGGTCGGAAGTGGCGCGCGGGCGGGCCATCATTCCCGCCAACATCAACCACCCGGAGCTGGAGCCGATGATCATCGGCCGCGGCTTCAAGGTGAAGATCAACGCCAACATCGGGAACAGCGCCGTCCGTTCATCCATCGAGGACGAGGTGGAGAAGCTGCGCTGGGCCACGCTGTGGGGCGCCGACACGGTGATGGACCTGAGCACGGGGAAGAACATCCACGAGACGCGGGAATGGATCATCCGCAACTCGCCCGTGCCCATCGGCACCGTGCCCATCTACCAGGCGCTGGAAAAGGTGGGCGGCGTACCCGAGGAGCTCACGTGGGAGATCTACCGCGACACGCTCATCGAGCAGGCGGAGCAGGGGGTGGACTACTTCACGGTTCACGCGGGCGTGCTGCTGCGCTACGTGCCCATGACGGCCAACCGGATGACGGGCATCGTCTCGCGCGGCGGAAGCATCATCGCCAAGTGGTGCCTGTCTCATCACAAGGAATCGTTCCTGTACACCCACTTCCGCGAGATCTGCGAGATCATGCGGGCGTACGACGTGGCGTTCTCGCTGGGCGACGGGCTGCGGCCGGGATCGATCTACGACGCCAACGACGAGGCGCAGTTCGCGGAGCTGCGCACCCAG
>NZ_DASURI010000125.1:0-2167 GCF_036280135.1 Longimicrobium sp. | reverse complement strand
TCTGCGCCTGCGCAACGACGGTGTTGTAGAACATCATCTTCGCCTTGCGAATCTCGAGCAGGAAGGCGTCGCGCCCGGCGTCGCCGGTACCGACAGGGCTAAAGCCCTGTGCCACCGGTGAGGGCTCTGGGCTTTGGACTTTGGGCTCTGGACTTTGGGCTCATCGGAAGCGGGGCGGCACCCGAGCCCACCCGGACGGCGCTCACTGTCACGCGTGTCCCGCTCCACGGCGCGGAGCACGCCGACGCGCGAAACGCGGTGTCCCCCGCCACCAGAACCTGCCGGCGAAGGCGTGACAGCGTGACAGTGAACGGCGTCCGAATAGACCCGTGTGCTGCCGCGCTTCCGGATGGGCCCAAAGCCTAAAGACAATATGGAATGACCGGCTCGCCATCGTAACGTTGTCGTGCCAAAAACACGCAACACGGTGGACAGAGTCACCGGAAACGCGGGTTAACGCTCAGGCGAACGTCAGAGCCGCACACGAAGGGAGCCGGTCATGGAGCACCTTACTACGTACGTGGGCATCGACGCGCACAAGAAAGACCTCTACGTGGCCCGGCTGCAGGGGGCGGAGCGGACGCCGGTCACCTGGCAGCTGCCCCACACCCCGGCGGCCGTGCGCCGGCTCGTGCGAACGCTCGAGCGGGACGCGCCGGGGCCCGTGCACGTCTTCTACGAAGCGGGGCCCTGTGGCTATGCGCTGCAGCGCCAGCTGACCACCGCGCGCGTGCATTGTGACGTGGTCGCGCCGGCGCTGATTCCCCGCAAGCCCGGCGAGCGGGTGAAGACGAATCGGCGGGATGCGCGCAAGCTGGCCGAGCTCGGGCGTGCCGGGCTGCTGACGCCGGTGCACCCGCCGACGCCGGCGGACGAGGCCGTGCGCGACCTGGCGCGCGCGCGGGATGATGCCCGCGAGGACCTGCAGCGCTGTCGCCATCGGTTGAGCAAGCTGCTGCGGCGGCGGGGGCGACACTATACCGGCCGCCACTGGACCCGAGCGCACCGCCAGTGGATCAGCGGGTTGCCCTGGGCGCATCCTGCCGAGCGCACCGTCCTGGACGACTATCTGCTGGCGATCGATCACACGGAGGCGCGCCTGCTCGAGCTGGATGCCCAGCTCACGACGCTGGCCGCGACCGACCCGTATCGGACGCCGGTCGGGTGGCTGCGCTGCTTCCGCGGCATCGATACGCTGTCGGCGATGCTGATCCTTGCCGAACTCCACGGCATGGGCCGCTTTCCTTCCCCGCGGGCCTTGATGGCGTATCTCGGGCTCGTGCCGGGGGAACACTCCAGCGGGGACCGGGCCCGCCGGGGGCGGATCACGCGCACGGGGAACGCCCTGGTCCGCCGGCTGCTGGTGGAAGCCGCCTGGCACTATCGCCATCGGCCCGCCGTCGGCGTCGCCCTGGCTCGGCGGCGCCGCGGGCAACCGGGCCGGGTGATCGCCATCGCGGACCGGGCCCAGCAGCGGCTTTGTCGCCGATTCCGGGCGATGGCGGCGACGCACAAACCGCCCGCGAAAATCGCGGTGGCCATAGCGCGGGAACTCAGTGGCTTTCTCTGGGCCGCCCTGCACCCCGTGGCCCCAGCGCCGGCGCCGGGGCCATCCCACTGAATGCGGCGTAGGACGCCGCCCGCGGCGGCCCGGCCCGGCGCGCGGCCCCGGCCGGCGACGACGACGGAGGAGACGAGGCACGAGAGGGAGCCATCGGCGGTTGGGCTATGCGCCAGGGCCCCGAGCCCGGACTCGCGACCAAAGACTGCCGCCACGCTCCCGACGAACCACTGTCCTGTGTGCGCTGCCGCGGTCCCCGCGGTAATCACCGAATATCAGCGTGACTCGTCGTCGCAGCGCCTCGCTCCTCCGTCGTCGTCGTCGGCCGTGCCGCCTCCCGGAGCTCCGGGCAGCACGACCAGGGCACGGACGCCCTCAACCAACGGGGTTTGACAGAGGGTCATTCCATATCAGCCCAAAGCCCAAAGCGGCCCAAGACGGCCCAAAGCCCAGAGCGGCCCAAGGAGGCCCACGGACCCCCGCCGTATAATCGTTTCATCATGTCCATCCTGAAGGTGGCGCGCCTCGGCCACCCCGTTCTCCGCAAGAAAGCCGCGCCGATCGACCCCAGGGACATCACGTCCGCGCCGGTGCAGAAGCTCATCG
>NZ_DASURI010000124.1:0-2730 GCF_036280135.1 Longimicrobium sp. | reverse complement strand
CGCCCTCCCTGGCGGACGCCGTCCGCGAGACGGCGGCCGCCGCGCTCGCCCCCCATCGCATCCAGCTCCTCACGGCCGTCTTTCGCTCCGGCGCCGAGCTGCACGAGCTGGCCGGCCTGCGCGACGCGGACGTGCCCGTGGTGCTCCCCGCCCGCGAGGGCGACACGGCGCTGGAAGCGGCGTGGGCGGCGGGCGTACCCGTCTTTCGCTACGTCGTCCCCCTGGCGGACGGCGGCGAGCTCCCCGCCACCTTCTTTGCCCTGCGCGGCCCCGGCGGCGTGTTCGGCGCCCTGCTGGCGGACGAGGGGATGGCCTCGCAGCCGGCCGTGGAGGCCGCCGCGGACGCCGTGGCCGCGCTGGCGCCGGCCCTCTTTGCCCGGTGGGACGCCCACGCCTCCCGCGAGGCGCTGGAGGCCAGCGAGCGGCGGTGGGCCCTGTACGGCGGCATCTGCGACGCCCTGGCGGACCCCGTGCTGGTGACGGACGGCCGCAACCGCATCCTCCTGGAAAACCGCCGCGCCCGCTCGCTCTTCCAGGCCGTCCCGGGCGACCCGGACGAGCGGCGGCACCGGGTGGAGGTGAACAACTACCTCTTCACGGCCTTCCTGGCCCGTCCGCGCCCCGCGGAGACGGACACGCGCGAGCTCACGCTCATCGACCCGGAGTCCGGGGCCGAGCTGCTCTTCGAGGCCGTGCCCGCGCCCCTGCCGGCGGGCGCGTCCATTCCCACGGACGCCATCGTCTCGCTGCTGCGCGACGTGACGGAGCTGCGCCGCGCGTCGCACCAGCTGGGGCACCAGGTGCGCCGGGTGCAGCTGGCCGAGTCGCGCGCCCGGGCGGAGCGCGACCAGCTGAACCTGATTCTGGCCAACGTGGGCGCGCCCATCATCGTCACGGACCCGCGCGGGGCCGTGATGCTGATGAACCGCGAGGCGCAGCGCCTGCTTCGCCCCGGCGGCCCGCCCGGTGAGGAGCCCAGCCCCGTGGCCGTGGACAACGCGGACCGCTTTTTCGCGGCGCTGGAGGCGTTCGGCGCGGCGGGGCAGCCGGCGCAGGTGATGCGCGTGCCCTTGCGCGACCCGGACTCCGGGGAGGAGCTGCCGGCGGAGCTCACGAGCGGCATCCTGCGCGACGCGGACGGGGGCACGCTGGCCGTCGTCTCCATCCTGCACGACCTGCGGCAGGAGGTGGAGAACGCGCGCCTGGCGGCGGAGCTGGCGCGGGTGAACGAGGGGCTGGAGCACTCCGTCCGCGAGGCCACGGCCGAGCTGCAGGAGCAGAACCGGCAGCTGGCCTGGCAGGGCGAGGAGCTGCAGCGGGCGTACCGCCACAAGAGCGAGTTCCTGGCCAGCATGAGCCACGAGCTGCGCACGCCCATCAACGCCCTGCTGGGCTACACGGCCCTGCTGCGCGAGCGCATCTACGGCGACCTCACCCAGCGGCAGGACGAGGCGCTGCAGCGCATGCAGTCGTCCAGCGCGCACCTGCTGGAGCTGGTGAACGACATCCTGGACCTGGCGCGCATCGAGGCGGGGCGCATGCCCGTGCACCTGGAGGCCGTGCTGCTGGGGCCGCTGGTGGAATCCGTCGTGGACAGCGTGGAGCCGCTGGCCCGCGGCAAGGGCCTGGCGCTGGAGGTGGACGTGCCGGCGGAGCTGCCCGCGCTCATCACGGACCGCACGCGCGTCAAGCAGATCGTGCTCAACCTGCTGAGCAACGCCGTCAAGTTCACCCGCGAAGGCGCCGTTTCGCTCACGGCGCGGCCGCTGGAGGGCGGGGAGGGGGTGGAGGTGGCCGTGGCGGACACGGGGATCGGCATCGCGCCCGAGGCCCTGGCCGGCATCTTCGACGACTTTCGGCAGGTGGACCAGTCGTCCACGCGCGAGTTCGGCGGGACGGGGCTGGGGCTGTCCATTGTCCGCAAGCTGCTGGGGCTGCTGGGCGGGTCGATCCGCGTGGAGTCGGCGCCGGGCGTGGGGTCCACGTTCACGGTCACGCTGCCGTTCCGCAGCCCCGAGGTGATGGAGGGCGAGGAGTCCATCCGCCGGGCCATGCGCGGCTCTGCGTCGGTGGTGCGCGACGGCCGCGAGCAGGTGCTGCCGCCGGCGGAGCCCATGCGGGGGGCTTGACGGCAGGGAATAGGGAACAGGGAATAGGGAATAGCGGGAAGGGGCGGAACGGTGGGGGATAGGGTACAGGGAACAGCCGGCAACGGCGTTCCCGCGCAGCGAGAACCCGCGTCGCGTGTTCCGTCCCTGGCTGACTCCGAGAGGGGATTTGGGGAACCCACGCCTGTGTGCGTCATCCTGAGGGAGCGCCGCGTGTAACCTGAACGCGCGCAGGACTTTGGCGCGACCGAAGGATCTTGTGTGCGAGACTCGGAGTTGGACCTCGTGCACCAAGACCGCCCCCGAGCTTCGCGGGCAAGATCCTTCGTCGCCGCCATGGATCACGCACGGAGCAGGGCTGCGCGGCGGCTCCTCAGGATGACGCGTTCGGCCGATCCGAGTGATTGAAGACCGCAGGCGCCGTTCTTCCCCAGACTGACCTCGGGTGACGGTCGCAGAAGCGGCGACACGGGTTATTCCCCGTATCGTCCTCGGCAGGCGGCAAAACACCACTCGCGATGCGCGAATGGGGGATGCCGTTGCGATGTCCGAAAGGGAGGAGCGGCGCCCCCGGGCGGGGGCGCTTGAAAGCCGAGGATCGGATCAGGCGGCCTTGCGGGCG
>NZ_DASURI010000123.1:0-2709 GCF_036280135.1 Longimicrobium sp. | reverse complement strand
CCGGCGGCTGATCCGGCACCACGCCGCGCCGACGCGTGAGCGACAGGGTGGCCTGCGTACGGGCCTGCTCACGCTCCAGCAGCAGCTGCTCGGACCGGCGCCGCAGCCGGCGGGCACGCTCCAGCAGCTCGCCGCTCAGGGCGCGAAGATCCTGCGAGCGGTCCATCCACGCACCTCCGCGCGGGGAGAAATGAGGGTGAATGCGATGACGCACGATCCAGCAGCAATCACGCCGCACGCGCATCAGCACGAGACACGGATGACGAACCTGGAACCGGACACCACGCGTGCCGAGCACGCCCGCGCGCAGGCCGAGCTTCGCCGCGAGGACGCGGAGCACGCGCGCGCCGCCGCCGCGCAACTGGCTCGCACGGACGAGGAGCAGCGGCTGGTGGCCGAGGAGGAGCGCCTCTCGGCGGAGCGGGAGCGGCGGATGGGCGAGTCGGAGCGCATGGTGGGCGAGGACGGGCGCCGCGAGTCCGAGCACCTGCGCGCGCTGGCCGAGGGTGCCCGCGCCGCCGCCGAAGCCGCCCGCGCGGACGCCGAGGAGGCCCGACGCGCCGCCGCCGAGGCCCGCGCGGAGGTGAGCGTCCTGCGGCAGCGCTACGACGAGCAGCTGGAGCTCATGCGCGAGGTGCAGCGCACCCTCAACGCCCTGACCGCCGCGCACGAGCTCCGCGAGCGGGCGTTCTGATCCGCGTCCGGCGGCGCGTCGTGCCGGGCGGATGCCGTACGGCGTCCGTCGGCCGAAAGCGGCCGGCCGGGCGGACGCGTCACCCGGGAGGGCGCAGGGCGTCCGCGGCGGCCGGCGCTGCCGGGCCGGCACCGCGAAGGCCGGGCGCGCGGGGCGGCCGCGCCCCGCCGCTGCGCGGAGGGCGGATCAGGCGGGGGGGGGGGGCGCCGTCCGCGGCGTCGAGGCCCAGCGCCGCGAGGAGCTCCGCGCCAAAGCCGATCTCCTGCAGCTGGGCCTCGCTCCAGCCCAGGCGGCGCATCTCCAGCACCTCCGCCTGCATCCACGCGCGGTCCTCGTCCCACAGCTCCGGCCGGACGCCCCGCACCCGCCCGTCCACGAGCTCCTGCGTCCGGACGGCAGCGGCGCCGTCATCGGTCCGTTCCTCCGGGACGATGACGGCCGGCCGCGGAGTCACGGGGTCCGGGGCGGAGGGCGCGGGCAGACCGTCCCGCATCTCCCGCAGCCGGTCCACGCGCTCCCACAGCGCCCGCCGCCCGTTCGCGATGCACGCGCGCTGCTCCTCGAGGAGGGCCTGCTGGCGCAGGGCGCGGTTCAGGAAGCGCCGAAGGTGTTCGCGCATGGGTCACCGTCTCCAGGGACAGGTCCGCCCGTCACGCCCGCGCCGGGGGGCGGTCCGCGCCCCCGCGGCATCATCATTCGCCGCGGGTCCTCAGTCCGACGCGAGCTGCTCCGCGTCGGGGCCGCGCAGCAGCACCTGGCGCAGCACGCCGGCGCGCTGCTCCGCGTCGGCCGCCTCCTCCAGCTGGCGGGCGGCCAGGACCTGCTGCCCGCGCCCGGCCATCCGCTGCGCCATCCGCCGGCACAGCGCCGCCCGCTCGCGCAGGGCGCGAAAGGCGATCCACAGGGCCGCCTCCACGTCGCGCCCCTGCTCGGCCAGCATGGCGTCGGCGGAGTAGCCGTGGCCCACGCGGCAGCGGTACCGCAGCACCTCGCCTTCCTGGATCTCCCACAGGGCGCCGTGGCACTCCGGGCAGGTAAAGCCCGACAGCTCGCCCGGCCGCTCGTCGTCGCCCAGCTCGGACGGCTGCATCTCCATGATGTCGGACTCCCGTTCGATTCGTTCGTCCATCGTCTCGGTCGGCGTGTGGTTCACGGGCGTGCCCCCCGGGTCCGCCGCGCCCGGCGGCCGGACCACCAGCTCGCACAGCAGCGCGCCCACGCGCTCCACGGGCACCACGTGGTCCACGCGGGCCGTCTCCACGGCGCTGCGGGGCATTCCATCGTACAGGGCCGTGTCGGGGTCCTGCGCCACGGCCACGCCGCCCCGGTGCTTGATGGCCACGAGCCCCGCCGCGCCGTCGTCCAGGTTGCCGCTGAGGACCACGCCGATCACCCGCTCGCCGTGCCACCGGGCGGCGGAGCGAAAGAGCGGGTCCACGGCGGGGATGGCGCCGTTCTCCCGCGGGCCGGCCACCAGCCGCACGGTGCCGTCGTGGATGAGCAGGTGCCGCCCGGGCGGGGCCACGTAGATGCGGCCGGGGCGGATGGCCTCGCCGTCCACGGCGTGGGCGGCGGGCAGGGGGCCCGCCCGCCCCAGGATCTGCGGCAGCACGCTGCGCGACCAGGGCGGAAAGTGGACCACCACGAACACCGCGGCGGGCAGGTCCGCCGGAAGGCCCCGCGCCACGGTGCTTACGGCCTCCACGCCCCCCGCCGACGCCCCGATGACGATGATGTCGCGAACCGGCACGTGCCTCCTGGGCCCATTTTCCCGGCATCCGCGCGACGCCGGCCGGGAGCGGGCGCGCAAGACACGCGCCGTAAACGGTTGGCGGGGCACGGGATTGACAGGACGCGGGCACCGGCGCACGTTGTGCACCTCGCTTCCACGCGCGGGACGCACGGCCGTTGCGCGCCACGCGGCGGCCCGTCCGTTCCGCCGTTCTCCCCCTGCGCCGGCCCCCGCCGGCACGTGACCCGATGGCCCAGGCACCGGTGGATCCCGCGTTCGAGTC
>NZ_DASURI010000122.1:0-12555 GCF_036280135.1 Longimicrobium sp. | reverse complement strand
GGCTTTCCGCTGTGGTAGCGGCGGCTTCAGTCGCTCCGGCTGGGGGGGCGCCTCCAACCGGGATCTCGACTCCTCGCATCTCTCCCGTCATCCGCCGCGCCTTGCCCCGCCCGCGCCGCGCCGGGTAGTTTGCGCGCCTTCGTGATCCATCCGCATCAACCCAGACGCAACGGAAGCGCGCAGCATGCCGAAAGTGGCGGTGGTCCCCGGCGACGGCATTGGCAAGGAAGTCACGCGCGAGGCCGTCAAGGCGCTCCGCGCCGTCACGGCCGGCTCCGGCCTGGAGCTGGACCTGGTGGAGTGGCCGCACGGCGCCGACCGCTACGTGCAGACGGGCCAGGCCATCACCGACGCGGAATTCGATGACCTGCGGGAGAACTACCAGGCCATCCTGCTGGGCGCCCTGGGCGACCCCGCGCGCGTGCCGGGGAACGAGCACGCGCGCGAGATCCTGCTGGGCATGCGCTTCAAGCTGGACCTGTACGTCAACTACCGCCCCGTGCGCCTGTTCCACGACTCGCTCACGCCCCTGGCCGGCAAGGGCATGGCCGACGTGGACATGGTCATCTTCCGCGAGAACACCGAAGGCGTGTACGTGGGGATGGGCGGCGTCTTCAAGCAGGGCACGGCGGACGAGGTGGCCATCCAGGAGGACGTGAACACGCGCAAGGGCGTGGAGCGCATCATCCGGGCGGCGTTCGAGTGGGCCCGCGCCAACGGCAGGACGCGCGTGACCATGAGCGACAAGTCCAACGCCATGGAGCACGCGGGCGGGTTGTGGCGCCGCGTCTTCAAGCAGGTGGCGGCCGAGTACGCCGACATCCAGTCCGAGGCCAAGTACGTGGACATGCTGGCCATGGACATGGTGATGGCCCCCGAGCGCTACCAGGTGATCGTCACGGGCAACCTGTTCGGCGACATCCTGAGCGACTTGGGCGCGGCGCTCGTGGGCGGGCTGGGGCTGTCGCCGTCGGCCAACATCCACCCGGGGCGCATCGGCCTGTTCGAACCCGTGCACGGCTCGGCGCCGGACCTGGCCGGCAAGGACCTGGCGAACCCGTTCGCCGCCATCCTTACCTCCGGGCTCATGCTGGAGCACCTGGGCCGCCCGGACCTGGGCCGGCGCCTGGAAGACGCCGTCCGCGACTGCATCGCCGCCGGCGAGACGACGGCGGAGCTGGGCGGCACCCTGGGCACCACCGCCGCCGGCGACGCCGTCGCGCGCCGGCTGACGGGGGCTTGACCGGACGGAAAGTTCGTGTAAACTCCGTGCTCTGGATGCGGCGCGCCATGGGATCGCGAGGAACCCGTGGCGCGCCTTCGTCCCCGGACGGAGGCCCCATGCTGACCCGCAGCACCGAATCCGCCGTCACGTTCCCCGACTCCCTGGCCGAGCTGCGCGTGCGGCTGGGCGCCCGGTGGCCCAACATCACCGCGTCGCGGCACAGGGCGGCGGCCATGATGGAGCGGCTGCGGCGGGAGCTGTGCCACGCGCACCTGGTGCCGCATGGGACCACGCTCGTCGTCTTTGGCTCGCTGGCGCGCGGCGAGCTGACGGACGGCAGCGACGTGGACTGGACGCTGCTGGTGGACGGCGCGGCGGACGCGGACCATCCCCTGCACGCGCGGCGCATCCAGGCGCGGCTGCGCGAGATGGAACTCACGGCGCCGGCCGCGGGCGGGCCGTTCGGCAGCCTGACCTTCAGCCACGACCTGATCCACCGGATCGGCGGCGACGACGACACCAACCACAACACCACGCAGCGGCTGCTCCTGCTGCTGGAGTCGGCGCCGCTGGGCGACCGCGGCGCGTACGACCGCGTGGTGCGCAGCGTGCTGGCGCGCTACGTGGAAGAAGACCTCGTGAGCCCCGGCGACACGCCGTACCGCGTCCCGCGCTTTCTGCAGAACGACGTCACGCGCTACTGGCGCACGCTGGCCGTGGACTTTGCCCACAAGCGGCGCGACCGCGGCGCGCGCGGCTGGGCCCTGCGCACGGCCAAGCTGCGCATGTCGCGCAAGCTGCTGTACGCGGCCGGGCTGCTGAGCTGCTTCTCCTGCGACTCCGCCTTTCCCGGCCCGCGGCGGGCGCATCCCTGGCATGGCGCGCAGGAGGTGGTGGACCACCTGATGACACTGGTGCGCACGGCACCCCTCGACATCGTGGCCGGGGTCGTGCTATACTACTTCGGTGAACTTTCGGGTGCGGGGGAGCGGCTGTTGGGCGCCTACGACGCGTTTCTGGGCATGCTCAATGACCGCGACGTGCGCCGGCACCTCGACACGCTGCCTCCCAGCCAGGCCGACACCGATGCGCAGTACCAGCGCGTGCGGGAGCTGGGGGCCCGGTTCCAGGACGCGCTCAACGAGATCTTCTTCTCGGCCGGCACGCCCCTGCGCGACCTGACCATCCGGTCCGGAGTGTTCTGATGGAAACCATCGGCTATTCCACCGGGGCCCTGGCGGGCTCGGACGTCCACGCGGCACTCCGGATGCTCGCCTTTCGCGGCGCGGGCGCCGTGGAGCTGTCGGCGCTGCGGGCCCACGAGCTGGGACCGCTGCTGGGGGCGCTGCCCGACCTGGACCTTGACGCGTACGGGCACGTGTCGGTGCACGCCCCCAGCGCGTTCGCCCCCGCCGACGAGGCCGCCATCGCGCGGGCGCTGCTGCCCGTCGCCCGGCGCGGCTGGCTCGTCATCGTGCACCCCGACGCCATCCACGACGTCCGTCCATGGCGCGCGCTGGGCGACCGGCTGTGCATCGAGAACATGGACGCGCGCAAGCCGGGCCGCACCGTGCAGGAGCTGCGGCCCCTGTTCGCGCGGCTTCCGCGGGCGTCGTTCTGCTTCGACGTGGCGCACGCGGCCCAGTGCGATCCCACCATGGCCCAGGCGTACCGGCTGCTCGACGCGTTCGGCGACCGGCTGGCCGAGGTGCACGTCAGCGAGCTCGACGCCGGCAGCCGGCACGTGCGGCTGTCGCAGGCGGGCATCCGCGCCTGCCAGGCCGTGGCGCACCTGCTTCCGCCCCACGTGCCGGCCATCATCGAGGCGCCCGTGCGGCCCCACGAGGTCAGTGCCGAGCTGGCGGCCAGCCTGGAGGCGCTGGGGCGCGGCGTGGAGGTCGCCCGGGCGGCCTGAGCGCCCGCGGGGGAACTCCGGCATCCAGATGGACGTACACGCCCATGTCCGGACATCGCTCCGGGCGTGGGCGTTCGTGCGTCCGGCATTCAGCAACGACGGGGCGGCGGGCGTGCGCACCCGGACTTCTTCTCCAGGACTTCCCATGAACCTCAGACTGGGCCTCGCGGGCGCCCTGGCCGCCGCCGTGAGCGCGTGCGCGGCGCCCGCCGCGGGACCGGCGCCGTCCGCCCCGCCGAGCGAGGCGCGGCTGGCCGAGCTGTACCACAGCCAGGACTGCTTTGGCCTGCGCGACGCGCTGGCGGGGCACGGCGGGCAGGGCGGCCCCGTGACGGACTTTTACCGCGCGGCCGCGGACGTGGCGTTCAGCCGGCCGGAGGCGGCCATCCCGGAGCTGCGCCGCTTTCTCGCATCCCCTGCTGCGGCGGCGGACGACCGGCGGCGGCAGACGGCGTACGAGCTGCTGGGCGATGCCTACGTCCGCACCTATCGCTACGGCGAGGCCGCGCAAGTGTACGCGGCCCTCGCGGGCGAGGCGTCCACGGACAGCGCCGGGCGCGAGAACGCGGCCAACGTGCGCGGCCTGTGGGGCGCGCTGGCCGGCACCCCCGCGCAGACGGTGGAGCTGCCCGTTCCCGTGCGCGTGGCGACCCGGCGCGACCGGGCCAACCTGGTGAACGTGGCCGTGGAGGCCAACGGGCAGACCGTGGACTTCGTCTGGGACACGGGCGCCAACCTGTCCACCATCACCGAGTCCACGGCGGGGCAGATGGGCGTGCGCGTGCTGGACGCGACCGTCAACGTCGGTTCCAGCACGGGGACCATGACGAGGGCGCACGTGGGCGTGGCGCCGGAGCTTCGCATTGGCGGGGCGGCGGTACGAAACGCCGTGTTCCTGGTGTTTCCGGACAGCGCGCTGGCGTTTCCGCAGATCGGCTACCAGATCCGCGGCATCATCGGCTTTCCCGTGATCTCGGCGTTCGGCGCCACGACGGTGCTGCAAAGCGGCGAGCTCGTCCTGGGCGACACGGCCGGGGGCGACCTGGGCGAGCAGAACCTGTGCATGCGCGGGCTCATGCCCATCATCGCGGCGGAGCACGGAGGGCAGCGGCTGCACTTCGGGTTCGACACGGGGGCGCAGAGCACGTCGCTGTACATGCCGTTCCACGCCGCGCGCCGGGCGCTGGTGGAGGCCGGCGGCGCGCCCACGACCGTGCAGACGGGCGGCGCCGGCGGCATGCGCGAGGTGCGGGCGTACGCGCTGTCGCCGCTGGTGCTGCGCATTGGCGGGCGCGAGGCCACCGTGCCCCAGGTGCGCGTGTTCATCGAGCCCACGACGGACGACAGCGACCGGCTGTTCGGCAACATCGGCCAGGACGTCATCCGCCAGTTCGAGGCGATGACCCTGGACTTTCGGAGGATGCAGATCCGGTTTCGGTAACGGAAAAAGAAATCCTCACGCAGAGGCGCGGAGTACTTCATCGCGCGACGAAGTACTCTGCGGCCGCTGCGGCTCTGCGTGAGAAAATCAGTTGCTTCCGGGCTGCAGGCACTCCGCGTGGAGCAGGCGCACGGCGGGGGCGGCGTCGTGCTCGTGCACGGCGAACGTCAGGTTGATGCCGGACGCGCCCTGCGAGATGAGTGCGACGTTGATCCGCGACATCGCGCCGAACACCCGCGCCGCGATCCCGGGCGTGGTCCGCAGCGCCTCGCCCACCACGCAGACGATGGCGTATCCGCCTTCCACGTCCACCTGCCCCAGCGCCCGCAGGTCGCGGACGGCGCGCTCCAGCCGCTCCGTGTCGTCCACGGTCAGCGACACGCTCACCTCCGACGTGGCGACGACGTCCACGGCGATGCCGTAGCGGTCGAACGCCTCGAAGATGGCGCGCAGAAAGCCGGAGGCGCCCAGCATACGCGCGGAGGTGATGCGGACGATGGTGATGCCGTTCTTGTGCGCCACCGCCTTGATGCCCGCCGCGCCCGGCCCCGCGCCGGCCGCGTCGATGAGGGTGGACGCGGAGTCGGGCGCCATGGAGTTGCAGACGCGCACGGGAATGCCGCCCTCCACGGCCGGGTGCAGCGTACGCGGGTGCAGCACCTTGGCGCCGAAGTAGGCCAGCTCCGCGGCCTCGTCGTACGTCAGGCGGGGAATGCTGCGCGCGGCGCCCACCACGCGCGGGTCCGCCGTCATGAAGCCGCTCACGTCCGTCCAGATCTGGATCTCGGCCGCGTCCAGCGACGCGCCCACGAGCGTGGCGGAGAAGTCCGAGCCGCCGCGGCCCAGTGTGGTCGTGGCGCCGTTCGCCGCCGCGCCGATGAAGCCGCCCGTCACCGGCACCTCGCCCGCGTCGACCGCGGGGAGGAGGGCGGCGCGGCAGGCTGCACGCGTGGCGTCCAGGTCCGGCTCGGCGCGGCCGTGCTCCTCGCTGGTGCGGATGCACTGCCGCGCATCCACCCAGCGCGACGGCAGGCCGTCCGTCCGCAGGGCCGCGGCCACGATGTGCGACGACAGCCGCTCGCCCCACGACAGCAGCTCGTCGCGCAGGGGACGGCGCGTGCCTGGGTGCATGGCCATCATCTCCAGCAGCAGCGGGATCTCGCGCAACGCCGCCGCCAACTCGGCGTGCACGCGGTCCAGCGCCTCGCCGCGCGCCAGCCGGTCCGCCTCGCGGCCGTGCCGGTCCACGAGCGCGCTCACCCGGCCCTCCATCTCCCGCGTCACCTCGCCGCCATCCGCCAGGCGGGCGAGGGCGGAGAGCTCGTCCGTCACCTTGCTGAGCGCCGAGACGACGACGACCGGCCGCCGCGTCGCGTGCCCGCGGACGATGGCCGACAGGCGCCCGATGGCCTCCGCGTTCTGCACCGACGTCCCGCCGAACTTCATCACCAGCGGCCCGGCTCCGGCTCCGGTTGCCGCGTTCTCGTCACGCATCCTGTGTCCCTCCCGTGGTTCCGACCGTCACGTCGCTGCACCGCGCAACGTCGCGCGCCGCGGCGGAGGGCACAAGGCAGGGCGGCGAGATCAGGGCGCGAACAGGGCTGCAAGCCTGGCCAGCACGGACTTCCGCTCCACCACGGTGATGCGCCCCAGGCGCTTGACCAGGCGCGACTGGTCGACCGTCCGGAGCTGATCCAGGACGATCTCGCCGGTCTTGCCCTGGAACTGACAAGGGACGCGCGTTGGATACGTGCGTCCCTTCGTGGTCATCGGCGCGACGATCACCGTTGCGAGATGACGGTTCATGTCGTCCGGCGAGATAATCAGGCAGGGCCGTGTCTTCCTGATCTCGCTTCCGACGGTCGGGTCCAGCGTTACGAGGTAAACCTCGAAGCGCTCGGCTACCATTCCCACTCCTCTTCGTCCCAGGTACTGGTGGAGGGCACGTCATCCAGGAGCTTGTCGTCCCCACGCGCGGCCATTTCCGCGAACGCCGCCTCCCAGCCTTCGCGGGGATGGCGCACGGCGCGGATAACGATCTGGCCATCTTCCGCTTTGAGCTCCACCTCGTCTCCGATCCCACTTTGCTCGAGCATCGGCTTGGGGATCCGGATGCCCTTGGAGTTGCCAATTTTCACGATGCGTGCGCGCATGAGGTTCTCCTGTTGTAGTCACAATGTAATCACATTGTGGCGCTTGCAACAGGTGTCTCGATCCCGTGCCGCGGGGCGGATCCGCTGCCAGGTGAGCCGACACACGGATGATGAAACGAGACGAGCGGATGTGGATTCAGGACGCGTCCGTGTCGGCCGCAAGCCGCTCCTGACGGGGCGGGGAAGCGTTGACCACGCGGGGGAGCGGCCGCACTCCGGGCGCGCCTGGATGGACGTCGCCGCACGTCTGCCAAAAGACGTCCATGTGGAGGTCGGCAACCTGCAGCAGCCGGCGCGCGGGACCCTCGGGCTCGCGCTTGCCCTGCTCCCACGCCCGGACGGTGCTGGCGCTTACCCCCAGCATCTGCGCGAAGATGGCCTGGGACACCGAGAGCCGGTGGCGAATCTCCCGGATGAGGTGCGGGGGATACCAGGGTGGGGGCTCCAGGTGCGCCTTGCGCGCCGTCACCTGCACGGTCGTTACGCGCGCCGGGATGTCCTCGCCGCGGGCGTGGGCGAGCACCTCCTGCATGCTTTCGATGATGAGCCGCCCCAGCGGGCTGTGCTGCTCGTCCATTACTCCTCCTCTTTCAGGCTCCTGGCCAGCTCTCCGAGCACACGGTAGTCCGCGACGGTCAGGTCCGCCTGCTCCGTCTTGGAGAACACGGCGACGAAGTAGATGACGGAGCGGAGCTGGATGTACAGGTAGATCAGCCGTGCGCCGCCGCGCTTTCCCCGGCCCGGGACGGAGATACGGAGTTTCCGTAATCCTTCGGCTCTCCGGATGACCGCTCCCGCATCGGGCGTCTCCAGAAGGGTTTGCTGGATGTGCCGGATGTCGTTGTCGCCCAGCAGGCCCTCCGCCATGCGGTCGAACACGGGGAGGGAGATAAACTGGATCAGCTTCGTCTTCGCGCTCAAAGTATAACACCTCGTGTCATAGTTGCAAGAGGCGTGCAGAGTGGACGCGCGAAGCTAAACGAGCAGGGGAAATGGCGTAAGTGCACGGAGGGCCCGGACCGCATGTTGGTCCGGGCCCTGGCGCGTGGGTGTCGCTCCTTACGGGAACGGCGTGGATCAGCTCACCACAACCTGAGCTTCGTGAGGTCTTCGCGGAGCTTGAGGAGGGCCTCGTCCTTCATCTTGGCCTCCAGCATCACGTCGAAGGGGGCGGGGCCTACCTCGCGCAGGAACGACGCGAACTCCCACGGGTGCACGTAGTCGGCGTGCTGGCTGAGCAGGGGCGGCGCGGGCACCTCCTTCTTGCCGCGCATCACCATCCGCGTATCCAGCTTCGGGGAGGAAAAGTGCACCTTGGGCTGCACCCCCGCGGGCCACGTGGCCAGCGCCGCGCGGCACGCCTCGCCCAGCGACAGGGTGCCGGGGTTCAGCAAATGGTGCTGGTGGTCGAAGACGACGGGGATGCCGATGGCCTCGTGCACCCGCAGGCAGTCCTGCACGGTGTACAGCGTCTCGTCGTTCTCGATCACCAGCCGCCGCCGGCCGCCCTCGCTGAGCCGCGGATAGTTGGCCACGAAGCGGGCCATGGCCGCGTCCTTGTCGCCGTACGCGCCGCCCAGGTGCAGGATGACGACGGCCTCGGGGCCCTGCTCCATCGCGTCGAGCAGCTCCGCCTGGGTGTTGACGTCCCAGATGCCCTTGGCGTTGATCTTTTCGTCCAGCGCGCTCAGCAGCACGTACTGCGACGGGTGCAGCGACAGGCGGATGCCCCGCTCGCGGGCAATGCGCCCCAGCTCCGCCAGGCCGTCGCGGCACTCGCCGATCTGCCCGTGGAACTGCGGGAGGTCCGGGTGCGTGCAGTAGGGGACGAAGTCGCTGGAGATGCGGTACATCCGCACGTCGATCTCGTCCAGGTAGTCCAGGACCTCGCGCAGGTACCCCATCGACACGGTGAGGTGAGGATTGCTTTGCCACCGCCGCGCGTCGTTGCTCTTGAGCCCCTCGCGCCCCGCCACCTTCACGGCGAAACCCAGCCGCCGCGGCCACTCGCGCTTTGCCATCCGCCTCTCCGTTCCGATCCGATTGAGTCACGTCCGCCAACGCGGCGGGGGCGCGGCTGCACGAGCCGCGCCCCCGCGCGAGAAGGATCCGGTCTTCGCCGCCGCCGTCAGGACTGCGGGCGCTGCACCAGCACCCACACCGTGTCGGTGGTGCCGCTGTAGAACATGCTGATCACCACGTTCTTCTCCCGGCCGTCGCGAAAGCGGAACTGGTAGGGAAAGACGGTGTGCAGGTTCCGGTTGGCCACGCCCTCCACGAACTTGCCGTGAAACTCCTGCACCTTGGTGCACGGCGCCACGTCGTCGAAAAAGCTCTTGCCGATGGCGTCGCCCTTGTCCACCCGCGCCAGGCTGCTCTCCGTCTGGTTGAACTTGAGCACCGTGCCCTCGCGGTCCAGCTGGATCATCCCCACGGGGAGGGTGTCGAGCTCGTCTTCCGTGAGAACGTCGGCGCGCGTAAGGACTTCGCTGGTGCCGGTCATCGTGGCCTGCATACGGGTGCTCCTGGGTACTCAATGCGTGAGGGGGCGCGTCCACCGGCTGCTTCCCGCACGGGTAGCAGCGATGCGGATTCCCTAGCGAGAATCGTACCGGGTTGCACACAGTTTGTCAAAGCTGTGCCCAGGCTTGTTACAGATGCACCGGCGGGTGTTCTGGCGCGGGGGTTGCAACTCCCATCGGCTCCCCGGTGACGCCCCGCGAGGGACCACGCGCGCGCCGATGCTGTTGCGGCACCGGGACATCGGCCCGCTTTTGCAACCAGGGAGAGCCCGATGGCGAACAACGACATGGACAGGGTGGTTCCGCTTGGCCAGCTGGACGACTTCAAGGTGGCCGAGGGCGATCCCGACGTGCGCGGCTGGGAGGTGCTGGCCGCCGACGGGCGCAAGATCGGCGAGGTGGACGAGCTGCTGATCGACACCAGCGCCATGAAGGTGCGCTACCTGGACGTGGACGTGGACGGCGGCGTGATGGGCGACGGGATGGACCGTCACGTGCTGATCCCCATCGGCTACGCGCGGCTGGAGCAGGAGCGCGACCGCGTGCTGGTGGACGGCCTGTCGTCGTCGGACCTGGGCGCGCTGCCTTCGTACAACCAGGGCCCGCTCACGCGCGACTTCGAGAGCAGCGTGCGCGACAGCTTCCGCACCCGCAGCACGTCCACCGGCGCGATGGGCGGCGTCGGGATGATGGGCGGGGCGGGGATGATGGACACGGCCGGCCTGGACAACACGCCGGGTGCCGGCACGGGCCTGGGGATGACCGGGACGACGGGTGCCGGCCTGACCGGCACGGGGACGCGCGACGAGGTGCGCGCCGTAAACGAGGGCATCCCCGACGGCGAGGGGATGCGCGCGGCCGGGTACGACATGGACCGCACGACGCATCTGGGCGGCGCGGGCATGGCGGACACGGGCTCCCTGGGCGCCGGCGCCACGCGCCCCGACGCCGGGCTCCGCGACACGGGCTCCATGCGGACGGGCACGGACTCCGACCTGGGCGTCCGCGCGGGCGGCACGATGCACGGCGGCGGCATGGTCGCCCCCACGGAGGGCTCCACCGAGAACCGCGGCATGTCCGCCGGCTCGTCGTCGCACGGGACGGGGACGCACGGCTCGTCGGTGAGCGGGCACGATCACAACTCACCTCGCGAGGGCGTTCTGGGCGGCAGCGGCAACGCGCCGATGTCCGCGGGCGGGCAGGGACCCGTGAGCGGCATGGGCACGGGCCTGGAGCCGCACGGGGACGTGAGCCACCAGTCGTCCGGGCTGGCCGGGTCCGACTACCAGCACAACGCGGACGAGGACTTCTACGCCAGCGACGCGTTCGACGACCGCGCGTTCTACGGCGGGCGGCGCTCCGGCAGCGGGCTCGGCGGCGACGTGGCCGGCGGCCGCATCGGCGGGGGGATGGGCACGGGCGGCGGGACGGGCGGACCGGACAGCCTGTCGCGCGGCGGCCTCTCCGGCGGCACGGAGGCGGGGATGCAGGGAAGCAGCCGCGGCGGTGACATCCCGGGCGGCCGCGGCAGCATGACCGGCGGTGACGGATCCGCCAGCCGCGAGGAGGTGGACCGGCTGTCGCGCGACGCCTCGGAGCTGCTGCGCGAGGACCATCGCAACCGCGGCGTGGGTGGCCAGGGCAACCTCTGATCCACGGACGGTTCGGGGCGTCTCCGCGATCGCGGGGGCGCCTCGTCCGTTTCGTGGCCCCGGGGCCGTGGACGCCGTAGATTGTCCCTTCCCATGACCGATCGCCCGACGACCGCCCGCCGCGGCCCGTGGATCCTGGCCGTAGACATCGGCACGTCGTCCGTGCGGGCGGGATGGATGGACGCGGCCGGCGCGCCGCTCTCGCTGGAGTCCATCGCCCGCGCGGAGTACGCGTGGCGCGTAACGCCGGACGGCGGGATGGAGACGGACGCGGAGGCGCTGGCCGGCCTCTGCATCCAGGTGATCGACGCGGCCGTGCGGACGGGGCGGACGTGGCAGATCGAGCCCGCCGCCGTGTCCATCGCCGCCTTCTGGCACGGACTGGTGGGCCTCGGCGCGGACGGGCGGGCCGTGACGCCCATGTACGGCTGGGGCGACCGTCGCGCGCGGGCGGCCGCGGACGCGCTCCGCGCGCGCGTGGACGAGGACGCCGCGCACGGGCGGACGGGATGCTTTCTCCACGAGGTGTATCCGTCCGCGCGGCTGGTCTGGCTGCGGGGCGCCGCGGGCGATAGCTTGCCGCCCGCAACCACCTGGGCAGGCATCGGCGAGCTGCTGGCGCTGCGGCTCTTTGACCAGGCGCGCGCGTCGGCGTCCATGGCCAGCGGCACGGGGCTCATGGACCTGCGCCGCCGCGCGTGGGACGGCGAGATGCTGGACGCGGTCGGCCTCCGCGCGGACGCCCTGCCGCCCATCGGCGACGCGCCGTTCCGCGGGCTGATCGGCGAGCACGCGCGGCGGTGGCCGGAGCTGGCGACGGTGCCGTGGCTGCCCGCGCTGGGCGACGGCGCCTGCGCCAGCCTGGGGATGGGCGCCATCGGCCGGCGCGTGGGGCTGACGATCGGCACGTCCGCGGCGCTGCGCGTGCTGCGGGCGGACGCGGAGCCCATCGTCCCCGCTGGGCTGTGGTGCTACCGGCTGGATGAGCGGCGGACGGTGGCCGGGCGGGCCATGAGCAACGGGGGCAGCGTCTTCGCCTGGCTGGAGCGGACGCTGCGCCTTCCGCCCGCGGACGAGATGGAGCGCCTGCTGGCCGCCCTGCCGCCCGCCGCGCACGGATTGACGGTGGTCCCGCGCCTGCTGCCGGAGCGCCCGCCGCGGCCGCTGGGCCCGGAGACGGGCCTGCTGAGCGGGCTCACGCAGGCGACGGGGCCTGTGGAGATCGCGCGGGCGTGGCTGGAGGCGGCGGCGTTCGCCATGGCGGACGGGCTGGACGCGGTGGAAGCGGCGTTCGGTCCGGCGGACGAGGTGGTGGCCGGCGGCGGGGCGCTGCACGCGTCGCCCGCGTGGGCCCGCATCGTGGCGGACGCGCTGGGCCGGCCCCTGCGCCTGGCGCCGCACTACGAGAGCACCATGCGCGGCGCCGCGCTGCTGGCGCTGGAGCGGGTGGGCGCGATCGACGACGCGGTCGCCTTTGCCGCGCGGGCCGCGGAGGCCGAAGCGCGCGGTGGGGACGGCGGCGCGCGGCTGGAGCCGGACGGGGCGGCGCACGCGGTGTATCGCGCGGCGCGGACCGCGGTGGGCCCTCACCCGCTCGCCTAGGCTCGCACCCTCTCCCGCAAACTGCGCGGGAGAGGGTGTACACTT
>NZ_DASURI010000121.1:0-9125 GCF_036280135.1 Longimicrobium sp. | reverse complement strand
GTCTGATTGCGGGAGGTTTCGACCTCCCCGACCGGTCCACCCAAGTTCCGGACGCGCGTGACTCGCGTCGTTCGATGCTTACAGCACAACCCGACTTCTTCCCTGACCCGGACCTTTACGGCCGGTGGCTATGGCGCGGGGGATCCACCCGATCCCATCCCGAACTCGGAAGTGAAAACCCGCTGCGCGGATGGTACTGCCGGGGCCACCCGGTGGGAGAGTACGGCGCCGCCGGCCTCATCTTCAAACGCCCGCTTCGATCTACTCAGATCGGAGCGGGCGTTTGCTTTTGGCCTGAGTCCTCGAGCAACTGCATTCGCACGCAGAGGCAGCAGGGGCAGCAGAGGAACGGCAACTGACATTCTCACGCAGAGCCGCGGAGGACGCAGAGGGCACGGGCGAGTCCGAACGCGGCGGCGCATTGGCCGTAAAGGAAGACGGCCCGCGCCAGGGAAGGTGCGAGCCGTCATGGTGACGCAGTTGCAGGTTGTTCCCCGCACAGTTCGCAGTTCACCCCAGCCGCGCCAGGGCCTCCTCCACCCTCGCGCCGCCGCGCACGTGCTCGTACACCTGCCCCAGCACGTCGCCGCGGGCAAAGAGCAGCCTCGTGCGGTCCGCGGCGCCGGAGGGCACCTCCATCACGGCCACGCCGGCACCCGCCAGGCGCTCCAGCAGCGCGCTGAACAGGCCCGTGGACAGGTGCGCCCCGCGTGGGCCGCCGCCGGCCTCGCTCTCCACCCAGCCCGTGAGCTCCAGCACGCCCACGGCCGGGTGCAGGTCGCGGAACTCCAGCGTGCCCCAGCCGCGGTCCGCGAAGAACGTGGCCGCCGCCCGCCAGAACTCCGCCGGGTCCAGCGCATCCCACGACGCGCCGCTGAAGTCACGCGACAGGCGCGCCTGCAGGCCGCCGTACACCTCGTCGCCCAGCTCGTAGCCGATCTCGCGCAGCACGGTCACGGCCTCCATGGGCTCGCGGTCGCCCACGACAAAGCGGCGGACGGTGCCCAGCAGCGTGGCGGGCACCTGCACAAAGCGCGACGGGGCGGCGGTGGTGGCGTTCATCACAGCTCCAGGTGGAGAGATTCGTCTTCCGCCGGCGCGTCGGCGGGCTCCGCGGCGGAGTCCAGCGCGGCGGGGAGGGCCAGCAGGTCGGCCTCGGACAGCTGCTTGATTCCCAGCTCCTGCGCCTTGGCGAGCTTGGATCCCGCGTCCTCGCCCACGACCAGGTAGTCCGTCTTCTTGGTCACGCTCCCCGTCACCCGCCCGCCGTGCTGCTGGATGAACGCCTCCAACTGCGGGCGGGACATCGTGGGGTGCGTGCCCGTGATGACGAAGGCCTTGCCCGTGAACGGCCCCTGGGCCGGCTCGGCGCGCTCCTCCGTCATCTTCACACCGGCCGCGGCCAGCTTCTGCACCACTTCCTGGTTGCGCGGCTCGGCCATCCAGGCGTGCAGCGCGGCCGCCATCGTGTGGCCGATGGTGTGCACGGCCTCGATCTCCTCCGTCGTGGCCGCCATCAGCCGCTCCATGCCGCCAAAGTGCCGGGCCAGCGTCTGCGCGGCGATCTCGCCCACGTGGCGCACGCCCAGGCCAAACAGCACGCGCGCCAGCCCCTGCTGCTTCGACGTCTCGATGCCGTTCAGCAGGTTCTGCGCGGACTTGTCCTTGAAGCCCTCCAGCTCCAGCAGCTGGTCGCGCGTGAGCGTGTACAGGTCCGCCACGTCGCGCGCCATCCCGCGCTCCAGCAGCGTTTTGATGGTCTGCTCGCCCAGGCCGCGGATGTCCATGGCCCCGCGCGACGCGAAGTGCACGATGCCCCAGTAGATGCGCGCCGGGCAGGCGCTGTTGGGGCAGTACACCATGGCCTCGCCCTCCGGCCGCTCCACGGGTGTGCCGCAGCCGGGGCAGACGGTCGGCATCTCGAACTGCGCCGCGCGCGCCTGCCCCTCCTCCAGCACGGGCCCCACCACCTGGGGGATGACCTCACCGGCGCGTTTGAGGATGACCTTTTCGCCCGCGCGGATGTCCTTGCGGCGGATGTCGTCCTCGTTGTGCAGCGTGGCCAGCTTGACCACCACGCCGCCTACCTCCACCGGCTCCAGCACGGCGTACGGGTTCAGCGCGCCCGTCCGGCCCACGTTGATCTCGATGGACTTCAGCGTGGTGACGGCCAGGTCCGGCGCGTACTTGTAGGCGATGGCCCAGCGCGGCTCCCGCCCGCCCACGATGCCCAGCTCGTCCTGCAGGGGGAGCGGATCGACCTTGATGACGGCGCCGTCCACCTCGTAGTCCAGCGTGGAGCGCCGCCCCTCGAACTCCGCCACGAAGGCGAGCACCTCGTCCAGGTCCTTGCAGGGGCGCGCCAGCGGATTGACGGGCATCCCCCACGCCCGCAGCGTCTCCAGCAGCCCCCACTGCGTGTCGAACGGCAGCGTCTCGCCGCCCGCCTCGACCGCGTAGGCAAAGAAGCGGAGGGGACGCGAGGCCGTGACGGCGGGGTCCAGCTGGCGCAGGGAGCCGGCGGCGGAGTTGCGCGGGTTGGCGAACGTGGCCTGGCCCTCGGCCGCGCGGCGCTGGTTGAGCTTCTCGAAGCCGGCCAGCGACATGTACACCTCGCCGCGGATCTCGAAGCGGCGCGGCGGCACGGGCCCGTCCGCGCGCAGGCGCAGGGGGATGTCCTTGATCGTCCGCAGGTTGCGCGTAACGTCCTCGCCGATGGCGCCGTTGCCGCGCGTGGCGCCCTTGACCAGCACGCCGTCCTCGTACGTGAGCGCGATGGCCAGCCCGTCGATCTTGGGCTCGGCCACGTAGCCGCGGGTGCGCACCTCGTCCAGGATGCGGGCGTTGCGCGTTTCCCACGCGCGCAGCTCGTCCGGGCCGAATGCGTTGTCCAGCGACAGCATGGGCGCGATGTGCTCCGTCTTCTCCAGCCGGCTGGCGGGCTCGGCGCCCACGCGCTGCGTGGGCGAGTCGGGCGTGCGCAGGGCGGGGTCCGCCGCCTCCAGCTCCCGCAGCTCGCGGAACAGGCGGTCGTACTCCGCGTCGGAGAAGGTGGGCGCGTCGAGGACGTAGTACTCGTGGTTGGCGCGTTCGATGGCCTCGCGCAGTTCGGCGGCGCGCGCGGCCATCGAGGCCGTGTCGGGCGGGGTCATTCCGTGGCGGGGGAAGCCTGGGATGCGCGGATCACCTGGTTGCGGCCGCCGTGCTTGGCCTGGTACAGCGCCTCGTCGGCGGCCTTGAGCAGCGACTCCGGCGAGTCGATGCCGTCGCCGGGAAAGGAGGCCACGCCGCACGAGACGGTCATCCGCACCTCCGTGGCGCCGTCGCGGTACACGTGGCTTTCCACGGCGTGCCGAACGCGCTCGGCGAAGGCGGCGGCCGCCTCTTCCTCCGTGCCGGGGAGGATGGCGATGAACTCCTCGCCCCCGTAGCGCCCCGGCATGTCGATCTCGCGGGCCGTTTCCTTGATGATGCGGGCCGTCTCGTACAGGATCACGTCCCCGGTGGGGTGCCCGTACGTGTCGTTGATGTTCTTGAAGCGGTCCAGGTCCATCATGGCCACGGCCACGGGCTCGCCCGTGCGCAGGCTGCGCTCGAACTCGTCGTGCAGCAGCCCCTGCACGTGCCGGTGGTTGAACAGCTCCGTGAGGCCGTCGGTGATGGACAGCTTCTTGAGCCGCTTGTTGGCCAGTTCCAGCTCGCGGTTCTTGAGGTCCAGCTCGTCCTGCAGGAACTTGATGCGCAGCATGGCCCGCACCCGCGCTTCGAGCTCGCGGAAGTTGTACGGCTTGCTGATGTAGTCGTCGGCGCCGCTCTCCAGCCCCTGCACCACGTCCTCGGCCTCGTTGAGGGCCGTGACGAGGATGATGGGGATGAAGGGCAGGCGCTCGTCGTCCTTGATGCGCCGGGCCACCTGGTGCCCGTCCAGCCCGGGCATCATCACGTCCAGGAGGATGAGGTGCGGCGGCTCGTCCTTCACGCGCTCCAGCGCCTCCTCGCCGTTGGACGCCGTGACGACGGCGTAGCCGCGGGAGGAAAGGCGCGCGTCCAGGATCTCCACGTTGTCGGGGACGTCGTCCACCACCAGGATGCGGGTGGGGCCGCCGTCCGACGCTTCCTGCAGGGTCAAGCGTTGGCCTCCCGCCCGGAGCCGATGAACTTCTCCACCTCGGCCACCACGCGGCGGGGCTCGCAGGGCTTGGCCAGGTACCCGTCGCAGCCCACCTCCTGCGCCTTGGCTCGGTCCGTGGCCAGGGCGTGGGCCGTGAGGGCGATGATGGGGATGTCGCTGGTGGCCGGGTCGCCCTTGAGGATGCGGGTGGCCTCCCACCCGTCGATGATGGGGATGGAGATGTCCATCAACACCAGGTCCGGATGGTCCTCGCGGGCCATGCGGACGCCGTCCTCGCCATTCCTGGCCTCGATCACCTGGTACCCGAAGTGCTCGAGGATCGTGCGGTAGACGGTCCGGTTGTCCTCGTTGTCCTCAACGAGAAGGACCGTCTTGCTGGAGTCCGCCATCCGGATGTGCCTCCTGAACGGTTACGTCCCTGGTGCCCGCCAGGCGATCGCCAGATGGCGCGCCGCGGGCAGACGGTTAATAATACCCGGGCGGTTCCCCGGGGCAAGCCTGCCCCGCGCGCCGCGTCCGTGGCCGCCCGGTGGCACGTGCGTTGCCCCCGGGCCGGCACCGCGTCCCCTTTCCCCACGAAAGCACCGATGCAATACGAAGAGCAGTCGCGGCGCCTGAGCATCCTGGGCGGGTTTGCCCTGGGCATCGTCTTTGGCGCGGGCGTGGGACTGCTGTGGAACACGGGCCGCCGCGAGACGCCCGGCAGCGACGCCGTCCGCCGCGCCCGCGGCCTCAGGGCGCCCACGGGCAAGCGCCTGCACGTGTCCGCCGGCGGCGCCGCGGGGCGCATGGCGCGAAAGAAGTTCGCACTGTAGGCCGCGTTTCGTCCGGCGGGGCGGGCTCGCGGCGGGAAAACCGCGGGGGACAGGGGACGGGTTACAGGGAACAGCCTGCAACCGGCCTGTCCCTCGCCTTTCGTTCAAGACGCGCGCGGGATCATCCGTTCTCCGCGCCGTGGAACCGGAACCGACGTTTCAACGCCTGATGCCGATCGCACCGCAGGAGCTGGGGCCCCTCTTTCGCCGGATGTTCGCCGACCGGCGCTTTGTCGTGGTGAGCAACCGCGAGCCGTACGAGCACCGGTGGTCCGCCGAGGTGGGCGAGACCAGTGTGAGCCGGCCGGCCGGCGGGCTCACCTCCGCGCTGGACCCGCT
Organism: Longimicrobium sp.; assembly: GCF_036280135.1. Taxonomy (GTDB): domain Bacteria; phylum Gemmatimonadota; class Gemmatimonadetes; order Longimicrobiales; family Longimicrobiaceae; genus Longimicrobium. The sequence continues at coordinate 3,839 of NZ_DASURI010000121.1, read as the reverse complement.
GATGCAGGCCCTGGGCGGCACCTGGGTGGCGTGGGGCAGCGGCGAGGCCGACGCGGCCGTCGTGGATCCGCATCACCGCGTGCAGGTGCCGCCCGAGGATCCGCGCTACACCCTGCGGCGCGTGTGGCTCACGCACCACGACATCCACCGCTACTACCTGGGGTTCAGCAACCAGTTCCTGTGGCCCCTGTGCCACCTGCGGCCGGACCTCACGCGCGTGCGCACGCGGTACTGGGAGCGGTACCGCCGCGTGAACCGCCGCTTTTCCGACGCCGTGCTGGAAGAGGCGCAGGGCAAGCAGGCGGCCGTGTGGATCCAGGACTACCACCTGGCCCTGGCGCCCGCGCTCATCCGCGCGCGGCGGCCGGACCTCACGCTGTCGCACTTCTGGCACATCCCGTTTCCCCCGTTCGACATCTTTCGGCTGGCGCCACAGGCGGAGGCGCTGCTGCGCGGCCTGCTGGCGAACGACCTGATGGGCTTTCACCTTCCCATGCACGCGGACAACTTCCTGCGCTGCGCGCGGCGCATCGCGGGGGCGGAGGTGGACTGGCAGGCGCGCACGGCCACGCTGGACGGCCACACCTGCCACGTGGGCGCGTTCCCCATCTCCATCGACGTGGACCAGTTCCGCGAGGCGGCCACGGTCCCGGACGCGGAGGAGCAGATGGCGCGCATCCGCCAGCGGTACGCGCCGCGGGGCGGGATGATCGGCGTGGGGGTGGACCGGCTGGACTACTCCAAGGGGCTGCCGGAGAAGTTCAAGGCGCTGGAGATGCTGTGGGAGCGGTACCCGGAGTTCCGCGAGCGCTTCACCTTCATCCAGGTGGCGGTGCCCAGCCGCAGCGACATCGAGGCGTACGACGACCTGGCGCAGAAGGTGGATCGCCAGGTGTGGGAGATCAACGACCGCTTCGGCACGGGCGACTGGCGGCCCATCCACCTGCTCAAGCAGTCGCTGCCGGTGGAGCGCCTGGCCATCCTGTACCGGCTGGCGGACGTGTGCATCATCGGCTCGCTGCAGGACGGGATGAACCTGGTGGCCAAGGAGTACGTGGCCAGCCAGGTGGACCGCAACGGCGCCCTGCTGCTGTCGGAGTTCGCCGGCGCGGCGGAGGAGATGGCGGACGCCGTGCTCATCAACCCGTACGACCCCGAGGGGTGCGCCCTGCGCATCCGCGACGCGCTCACGCTCCCCGCGTCCGATCGCGCGGCGGCCATGGAGCGCCTGCAGGGCTCGCTGACGACCATCTACGACTGGCTGAACGACGTCTTCACGGCGTGGGGCGGCGTGGCCCGCGACGGGGCGTCGGCCGCGCCGGTCTCTCCGCGGGCGACGGCGGTGGAGCCGGACGACGAGCTCTTCGCCGATCTGTACGCAGACGCGGCGGAGTCGGAGGAAGAATAAAGAAAACTGATTTCTCACGCAGAGCCGCAGAGGCGCGGAGTACTTCATCTCGGAACGAAGTACTCTGCGCCTCTGCGGCTCTGCGTGAGAATCTTTTTTCTGTTTTCAGTGGGGAGGCCAGAGGGCGTGCGGTACACCGTGGGCGTGCAGGATGACGGCGAGCGCGTCCACGTCCTCGGGGAGCGTTTCCAGGGCAAGATTGCAGCGCGCCCGGGCCGCCGGCGGGGCGGGGACCACCTCGGCGGGGATGCCGGATTCGCGCGCCACCTCCTCGGCCCACAGCGCGTGGTGCGTGGTCTCGAAGACGAAGACGGGAACGCTCACGGCACCCGTCCGGAAAGGTTGGACAGAGTGTAACGCCAATGGCTTGCGCGCTTTACGCTCACCCGTTACCATTGCCTTAAAGCTGTGATTTCGGGGGAACCCCAATCCGCGCGGTTCCCGATTTGCATGCAAGCTGGAGCGCCGCCGGCGTTCCGGCCAGTGTTCGTCCCGGTGCAATGGGGCCGTCAGATTCCCATTGCCCCGGACGTATTACCCTCAGGGGCCGGCCAGGGTGGCCGGCCTCGCGTTCCCTTCAGCCCTCGCGTGCCGCCGGGCACCGGAAGCGCGCGAGCCTTGATGAAACGCCCGTCCGCCGCTTGGCGGGACGGGCGCACGCGTCACATCCGAGGAACCCGACAGGAGCGGAGACATCCGCAATCGCGGCCCGGGCGCGGGGGCGCGGAGTGCGGGCAGGGGAAACGCAGTCGGTGCGGTACCTTTTCGTCGGTCTCTACGAGAGAGATGGTCGACGTTGAACCCGGAGAATGCAGGATGAGAACACTTCGTACGCTGCTTGCCGCGGCCCTGACGCTGGCGTTCGCGCCGGCGGCGGCGCTCGCGCAGGGAGGCACCATCCGCGGCGTGGTGACCGAGCAGGGCTCGGGTCAGCCGCTGCAGGGGGTGTCGGTGTCCGTCGTGGGCACCAACCAGACGGTGGTCACGAACCAGGAAGGCCGCTACGCCATCAACAACGTGGCCGCGGGCCAGCGCACCGTGCGCGCCGCGCGCATCGGCTTCGCGGCGGGGACGCGCACCGTGACGGTGGGCACCACGCCGGCGGAGGCCAACTTCACCCTCACGCCCGACGTGCTGGGCCTGGACGAGCTGGTGGTCATCGGCTACGGCCAGACGGAGCGCCGCAACGCGGCCGGCGGCGCCATCGCGTCCGTCCGCCCCGCGGAGCAGACGGCGGACCTGCCCACGCCCACCATCAACGAGGTCCTGCAGGGCCGCGTGGCGGGCGTGCAGGTGCAGCAGAACTCGGGCACGCCGGGCAGCGCCATCAGCGTGCGCGTGCGCGGCGCCTCGTCCATCTCGGCGGGCAACCAGCCGCTGTACGTCGTCGACGGCGTGCCGCTCATCCAGGGCGACTTCTCGCCGTTTGGCGAGGACTTCCTGGGCGGCCAGCAGATCGACGCGCTGGCGGACCTGAACCCCAACGAGATCGAGTCCATCGAGGTCCTCAAGGACGCCTCGGCGGCCGCCATCTACGGCTCGCGCGCCAGCAACGGCGTGGTGCTCATCACCACCCGCCGCGGCCGCTCGGCCGACCGCCCCGAGATCCAGTTCAACAGCTGGGTGGGCACGCAGAACGCCTGGCGGGTGCCGGAGATGACCAACGCCCAGCAGTACCTGGAGCTGTACAACGAGGCGTGGGTCAACGACGGGTACGCGGGCGCCACGGGCTACCCCTCGCTGTTCGAGTACTACAACGACAACATCGGCACGAACATCGACCCCACGGGCCGTATCGACACCGACTGGCTGGACCAGGTGATCGAGCCGGCGGGGATCAGCAGCCTGTTCGGCAGCATCACGGGCGGCACGGAGCGTTCGCGCTACTTCGTGAGCGGCAGCCGGCTGCAGCAGGACGGCATCGTGCAGCCCCAGGGCTACGAGCGGCTCAACGGCCGCCTGAACCTGGACTACTCGGTGAGCGACAAGCTCACCCTGGGCACCAGCGTGGGCCTGGCCCGCGCCGTGACGGACCGCGCGGCCAGCGACAACAGCGTGGTGTCGCCGTTCGCCAACGCCATCGCGTCGTCGCCCCTGGAGCCGGTGTTCAACGCCGATGGTGACTACCACGTGGGTGACTTCTACCCCAACGCGGTGGGCCTGCGGCAGAACAACGTGGAGGAGCGCAGCCTGCGCGTGCTGGGCAACGCGTTCGCCAACTACCAGATCAACGACTGGCTGAGCGCCCGCTTCAACACGGGCGTGGACCAGTACAACCTGCGCTCGTACCTGTACAACAGCCCCAGCATCCAGCCGGGCTCGCCCACGGGCAGCGGCGTGACGGGCAACTCGTACGCGAGCAAGGTGCTGGCCGAGGGCACGCTGAGCTGGGACCGCGACATCAACGACCAGAACACGTTCTCGGGCGTGC
>NZ_DASURI010000120.1:0-6402 GCF_036280135.1 Longimicrobium sp. | reverse complement strand
ACGAAGAAGAAGAAGAGGCCGATGAACGCCGCGCCCGCGAACGCCACCCGCGCCGCCACGTGCACGGCCTGCTCCGCGCGGTCCGGCTGGCCCGCGCCCAGGTTCTGCCCCGCCACGGCCGCCGCGGCGCCCATCAGCCCCACCGACGACCAGGTGATGAGCGAGAACAGCTGGCCGTACGACACGGCGTACGCGGCCTGCGCCACCGCGCTCTGCGCCAGCGAGCCGATGTACGCCAGCAGCAGCAGCCCGCCGATGTTCATGGCGATGCCCTGGATGCCGGCCGGCAGGCCAAAGCGAAAGAGCGAGCGGATGACGGTCCAGTCCGGCGCGTAGCCCTGGCCGCGGGGAAAGCGCACCACCCATCCCCCGCGCGTGAGCTTCCACAGCGAGTACAGCGCGAGCGACCCCGCCGCGATGGCCGTCCCCGTGGCGGAGCCGGCCGTGCCCAGCGCGGGGATGGGGCCCAGCCCGGGCACCAGCACCACGTTCAGGGCCACGTTCAGCAGCGTGAGCGTGATGCCCAGCACCATGGGCGTCCGCGCGTCGCCGGCGCTGCGCAGGGCGGCGCTCGTCATGAAGAAGATCATCATCCCGCTGCTGAACACGAGCGAGATGCGAAGAAACGGCAGCGCCTGCGCCTGCACGGCCGGCGCGGCGTTCACCAGCCCCAGCAGCCAGGGCGCCGCGAAGAAGCCCACGGGCGCCATCACGCCCAGGGAGATCCCGGCGGCCGTGAGGAACGCCTGGTACACCGTGCGGTCCGCCCGCTCCTCGTCGCCCGCGCCGGCAAAGCGCGCCACCAGCACGCTCATCCCCGTGAACACGGACATGATGAAGGCCAGGACGACGATCCAGATCTGGTTCGCGACACCGATGCCCGCGTTGCCCGTAAAGCCCACGTAGTGGCCCACCATCACGTGGTCCACGATCCCCTGCAGCCCCCCGAAGATGTTCGTGAGCATGGTGGGCCAGGCCAGCTTCCACACGGTGGGCCGCAGGGGGCCCTCCACGATGGAGCGGTCAAAGCGCCGTCCGCCCGGCGCCGCGGGGGCGGCCGGCGCGGCGGGCGCCACGGGGGGCGCGGGCGCGTCCGCCGGGTCCACGGCGGCGAGGTCGGCGGGCAGGTCGGCGGCGGGCTGGTTCACGGGATCGGCAGACGGGAAAGGCCCGCGACGGGCACGGGCGCAGGGCGCGGAGGACGGTACGCCGCGCCCCAAGAATAAACCCGCGCGCAACGGGGTGGAAGAAGCGCCCGACCGTCCCCCTCGATCCGCCGCGGAAACGGCTCGGATACGGGCATGGGACGCGGCCGCACGGAAGGCGACGCAACTCCCCGCATTCAAACCGGGTATCATGCCGGTTCGGGTGCGCGCGCGGCCGCGCACAGTGGCGCGGGAGCTCGCAAACCTTGCCATCCCGCGCACTCATGCTAGTATCGATCGTTCGTTCAGCACGCGCGCGGCGCCCGCCGCCGCCGGCCCGAGGAGACGTACCGCCATGCAACCGCCGTTCATCCGCCCCCGCAGCCTGGCCCTGACGGCCGCCCTGCTTACCGTTGCCGTGGCGTCCGCGGACGCGCAGGACCATGGCGCGCACAGCGTTCCCCGCAGCGACTCGGCCGCGCTGGCGTCCGCGCGCCCGGACCACAGCCGCTATCCGTGGACGGAGGCGGACGCCCGCTTCATGTCCATGATGATCGGCCACCACGCGCAGGCCATCGAGATGTCGCGCCTGGCGCCGGAGCGGGCCGAGAGCCCGGCCGTGCGCACGCTGGCGTCGCGCATCATCAACGCGCAGCGGGACGAGATCCACACCATGCAGCAGTGGCTGCGCGACCGCGGCCAGCCCGTCCCCCAGCCGGCCGTCCTGGCGGCGGAGGGCGGTGCCGGCCACGACGCGCACGCCGGGCATGACGCACCCGCGGCGCAGGCCAATGCGAACGCCGGCGGACACGAGGGCCACGAGGGGCACGACGGCGGGCTCATGCCGGGCATGCTCACCCCGGAGCAGCTGCGGCAGCTGGAGCAGGCGCACGGCGCCGAGTTTGACCAGATGTTCCTTACCTTCATGATCCAGCACCACCGCGGCGCCACGCAGATGGTGCGCGAGCTGTTCGGCACCAACGGCGCCGGCCAGGACGAAACCGTCTTTCGCTTTGCGACGGACGTGAACGTGGACCAGGAGACGGAGATCGCCCGGATGCAGCGCATGCTGGCCGAGGTGGTGTTCGGAACCCCGATCCCGTGAGGTTGCAGGACCCCGCAGTACGCAGTCTCCCCATCACCCGGTCACAGGAAGCGACCATGCAATTCGTATCACGGATCCGCCCCGCCGGGGCGCGGTCCTCCCGCGCCACCCTGCGCGCCCTGCCGCTGGCCCTCGGGCTGGCCATGGCGGGCCAGGCGGCCGCGCAGGGCACGTCCGCGCCCAACCCCGATCCGCGCGTGGGGCTGCGCGCCGGGATGATGGACGCGGCCGAGGCCACCTGGAACATGCGCGTGGTGAGCAAGACGCCGCCGCCGCAGGGGTTCCTGGGCAGCACCAACTCCGACCTGGCGTTCTCGGGCAACTACGCCATCCAGGGCAACTACAACGGCTGGCAGATCTGGGACATCAGCAACCCCGCGTCGCCCCAGCTGGTGAGCGGGTTCGTGTGCCCGGCGTCGCAGAGCGACGTGTCGGTGTACAAGAACCTGCTCTTTGTCTCGGGCGAGGGGCTCACGGGCCGGCTTGACTGCGGCACGCAGGGCGTGCGCGACACGGTGAGCACGGACCGCCTGCGCGGCCTGCGCATCTTCGACATCACCGACATCCGCAACCCGCGCAACGTGGGCAACGTGCAGACGTGCCGCGGCTCGCACACGCACACGGTGCTGGCGGACCCGCGCGACACGGAGAACGTGTACGTGTACATCAGCGGCTCGGCGGGCGTGCGCTCGCCCAACGAGCTGCCGGGGTGCTCGCGCGCCACGCCCGAGGAGGACCCCAACTCGGCGCTGTTCCGCATCGAGGTCATCAAGGTTCCCCTGAACAACCCGGCGGCCGCGGCCATCGTGAGCTCGCCCCGCATCTTCAACGACCTGGCGGCGCCCCCGCGCCACGGCGAGACGGCCACGGACCGCGCCGAGGCGGCCCGCGCGGTGGCCGCCGCCCGCGCCCGCGGCGAGTTCACGGCCGAGATCTTTGGCCAGGAGCGCGTGGTGCCGGGCAGCTTCACCCGTCCGCTGCTGGACAGCATCGTGCGCGCGCGCGGCGGCACGGGCGCGGCCACGTCGGCCGACAGCGCGGCCCTGCGCCAGGCGCTGCCGGGCATCGTGGCGCGCCAGTTCGGCGGCGGCGGCGGCAACAACGACCGCCGCGGGCCCACGCAGTGCCACGACATCACCGTCTACCCGGCCGTGGGCCTGGCGGGCGGCGCGTGCGAGGGCTACGGCATGCTGCTGGACATCAGCGACCCGGTGAACCCGCGGCGCATCGCGGCCGTGGCCGACAGCAACTTCTCGTACTGGCACTCGGCCACGTTCAGCAACGACGGCACCAAGGTGCTGTTCAGCGACGAGTGGGGCGGCGGCGGCCAGGCCAAGTGCCGGGCCACGGACCCCAAGGAGTGGGGCGCGGACGCGATCTTCACGATCTCCAACCGCCGCGACATGCAGTTCCAGAGCTACTACAAGCTCCCGGCGCCGCAGACGGCGCAGGAGAACTGCGTGGCGCACAACGGCTCGCTCATCCCCATCCCGGGGCGTGACGTGATGGTGCAGGCGTGGTACCAGGGCGGCATCTCGGTCTTTGACTGGACGGACCCGCGCAACCCGCGCGAGATCGCCTTCTTTGACCGCGGCCCGTCGGATGCCACGCGCATGGGCCCCGGCGGCTCGTGGTCGGTGTACTGGTACAACGGCTCCATCGTGAGCAGCGAGATCGCCCGCGGCCTGGACGTGCTGGAGCTCACGCCCAGCGCGTTCATCTCGCAGAACGAGATCGACGCGGCCAAGACGGTGCGCTGGGATTACCTGAATGCCCAGGGTCAGCCCCAGATCGCGTTCCCGCCCAGCTTCGCGCTGGCGCGTGCGTACGTGGACCAGCTGGAGCGCGGCAACGGCCTGGCCGCGGCCCGCGTGACGGCGGTGCGCCAGGCGCTGCAGCGCGCCGAGGCGGCTTCGGGCGCCGCGCGCCGCACGGCCCTGACGCAGCTGGCCACGCAGCTGGACGGCGACGCCGGCCGCGCGGCCGACGGCGCCCGGGTGCGGATGCTGGCCGGCGCCGTGCGCGACCTCGCGGGCGCGCGCTGAGCCCCATCTTCAGCTGATCTGATCGGCTGAAAAACAGATCGGCAGCGGCGGATCCCTCATCCGCCGCTGCCGATCTTCTTTTCTCCCAGGCTTTTACCGCATTTTCACGCAGAGGGAGCAGAGGCAGCAGAGTACTTCGTCGCGCGAACGAAGTACTCTGCGCCTCTGCGGCTCTGCGTGAGAATCCCTTGGTCGTTTCAGCCGAAGCGCCTGGCGGAGCGCAGCTTGGCCTTGCGCGCCTCTTCGTCGCGGTCACGCGGCGGCGCCTTTACGTCCAGCGCATCGATCAGGCGGCGGGCGGATTCCGTGATCTCGTCGACCGCCTGGTTGAACGCGGCCTCATTGGCCCGCGACGGGTGCGTGGTCCCGCTGATCTTGCGCACGAACTGCAGCGCCGCGGCCCGCACCTCGTCTTCCGTGGCCGGCGGCTCAAAGTTCGCCAGCACCTTGATGTTGCGGCACATCCCGTCGTCTCCCGTTCACGCGGTCGTGTCCGCCGCGGCGGTGTCCGCGGGGACGGTGTCCGTCTCGTCCTCGTCCACCAGGTCGCACGGCATCAGGTCCACCGACGACGCGGGCGAGTCCGTCAGCCGCCAGCGCCAGCAGCGCGAGCCGCCCGGCTGCAGCTGCTCGGCGTAGCGCTGCGGGCCCGCCGCGCCCCCGCCGATGGTCTCCGCGCGCAGGGCGATGGCGCCCCCCGTGACGATAAGCGGCTTGCACACGCGCTCGCCCGGCAGCACGTCGAACCGCACGAGCCCCGCCCGGGCCGTGAGGGCGCCGTACGCCGCCGTGGCGTTCTCCACGCACAGCCGGAAGGGCTCGGGGGCGGGCTCGTTCCGGTCACGCTCGCGGGCGGCGCAGGCGGCCAGGAACAGCAGAAAAAAGGCGGAGACCCGCTTCATCGTCATGCCTCGTCGTCAGGGGGAGCGGCGGCGGGGGCGCACGCTCCATGCCCGCGCCGGGCCAACCTACCGCATCACCCGCAGCTCGCGAATGCGCCACGCGCCGTCCTCCCACACGCCGCCCACGTAGACCACGGACGACAGCGTCTCCGACACGCCCCGCGGCCGCGCCACCCACGTGAGCTCGCCGAACCCGCGCAGGGGCGTGCCGCCGGACACCGTCGCGGCCGTGGGGCGCACCGTCACGGTCTCGCGGTCCGCGAACAGGCGGCGCAGGGCGGCGGCGGCGTTGCGCGGCTGCACCTCGCCGGGGCCCTCGCCGGCCAGGTCCAGCAGGATGCGGCCGTCACGCGGCGCCAGCTCCACCAGCGCGTCGGACTGGCCGTCGGCCCACAGGCGGGCCACGCCGGCCACGAACGCGCTGAGCGACTGCGCGCTCCCCTGCTGCTGCGCGGCCAGCCCGCGCGGGGCGAAGACTGCCAGCAGCAGCGCGAGGAGAAGGGCGATTCGGTTGATCTTCATCGATCCAGCACTCGGGTTCATCCGGAAATCAGCTGCGGCGCGGCGCCGTCCAGCTCGGCCACGGCGCGCTCCAGCGCCGCGGCCGGGTCTGCCGCCGCCGTGACGGAGCGGCCCAGGATCACGTAGTCCGCGCCCAGGCGGGCGGCTTCGGCGGGCGTGGCCACGCGGCTCTGGTCGCCCGCGGCGTCGCCCGCCAGGCGAATGCCCGGCGTCAGCACGCGAAAGCCGGCGCGCGTGGCGCCGCGGATCACGGGCAGCTCGGCCACGGAGGCCACCACGCCGTCCATCCCCGCGCCCTGGGCAAGCCGCGCCAGCCGCGCCACCTCGTCGTCCGCCGTCACGGCGTCGCGGCCCCACGCCTGGGCCACCTCCGCCGCGGACAGCGACGTCAGCACGGTGACGGCCAGGAGCTTCGGTCCGTCACCGCCGCGCGCGTCGGCGGCGGCGCGCAGCATGGCGGCGCCCCCGGAGGCGTGGAGGGTCAGCAGCTCCACTCCCAGGCCCGCGGCGGACTTCACCGCGTGCGCGACGGTGTTGGGGATGTCGTGCAGCTTGAGGTCCAGGAACACGCGGCAGCCGCGGTCGTGCATGGCCCGCACGACGTCGGGCCCCTCGGCCGTGAACAGCTGCAGCCCCACCTTCACGAAGTCGGCCCCGGGCCCCAGCCGGTCCAGCAGCTGCTC
>NZ_DASURI010000119.1:0-2019 GCF_036280135.1 Longimicrobium sp. | reverse complement strand
ATCCAGCTGGCGGAGCGATGCGGTGATGTCCGCCGCCATCTTCCAGCCCGGGCTCGTGTAGCGCGTCAGCCTGAGACACCGGGAGAGCCTGATGACGTGCGTGTCGAGCGGCACGATCAGCTGCGCGGGCTGGACCTGGCGCCAGACGCCCAGATCCACCTCGTCTCGCCGCACCATCCACCGGAGGAACAGGTTCAGGCGCTTGCACGCGCTGCCGGCCGACGGCCGTGGAAAGAAATAGCAGACGCCCGCCCGAGGCGGGACGCGTCCGTAGACGGCCCTCAGGTCGCACGACAGTGCGCGCTGCGAGAACGCGTCGAGCGCGCCGGCAACATCCACGTCCCGCCCGCCGAGCCCGCGGACGAAGAAGCCTTCGATACTGCCGGCCTGTTCCAGCATCTGCCGCAGTACCCACAGGAGGGCCGCCAGGTCGATCCCGCGCGTCCACCGGTGCACCATCGCCCGCAGCTCAGGATGCGCGGCCCCTGGATCGAACGTACGCACGTAGGCGGCCGGGTGGGGTCCCATGATCCGGAACAGTGTCTCGATGGAGTTGATGACGCTCGCCACGCGGCCGAACGCGAGCGCGGCGGCACAGAACCCCGCAACCTCCCGGTCCGCCACATCCCGGAAGGGGCGCACCAGGTGCACCGGATCGGCGGCGGCATCCTCCCGGTTGTAGTCGTGGTACAGGCGGTCGAGCGCATCCGACAGGCGCCCGGCGCGGGATGCGTGCGAAGGCGCGGGGAGTGGCACGACCGTCCCAGTCACAGGCCCGTCAGAACGTCGTGATCGGTTCCCCTGCCCGGCACATCGGACAGGCAGCGGCGGGATGGTTCTCGGGCGCTTCGTATTCCGCCAGGGTGTAGTTCGGCACGTCGAGGGACGCCACGGCTTCCAGCCGGTCGCAGATCTCCACCGTGGCGAGCACCGTCCCGCCGGCCTGCTGCACCAGCTCGGCACAGCGCTGGAACGTCTTCCCGGTATTCCGCACATCGTCTGCGAGCAGGACGCGCTTGCCGGCCAGGTGCCGTGCGTAGAACTCGCGAAGGACGAGGCCCTCGTCGGCATGCGTGAACGGCGCGAAGCTGCACGGCGGGTGAGACAGCGCACGGCGGCCGTCGAGCAGGCCGGCCATCGTGTGCGCGAGCAGCGCGCCGCCGGTGGCCGGCCCGGCGACGACCTCGGTCCGTTCGAGCAGCGCGCCCGGCAGGCAGGCCAGCAGGTCCTGGGCGATCCGCCAGATGGTCGACGGATGCAGGAACAACTGGTGCGGGTTCAGGTATGCACGCCCGTGGTACCCGTTCCCGTAATCGTAATGGCCGGATCGCATCAGGACGCCGAGCTCCTGAAGCTGCCTGAGCGCCTGCCGCTTGTTCTCGAGCTGCCGATCCTCCACGTGCGCCCTCATGTTGTGCCCTGGTGAACCACACGGCCCCCGACGATGGTGAGCTCCACTGCCCCGCGAAGCTCCCAGCCGTGAAACGGCGTGTTCCTGGACCTGGTCTTCTGCCGGCTGGCGTCGATCGTGATTCGCCGGTCGGGATCGATCACCACGATATCGGCGGGACTGCCCTCGCGCAGCGTGCCGCCGGGGAGATTGAAGAGCCGCGCGGGGTTCGTGGACAGGAGCTCCACCGCGCGTGCGACGGAGATTCTGCCGGCGTGCACCAGCCGGTCGAACACGAGCGGGACCGCCGTCTCGAGGCCGGTGATGCCGAACGGCGCCTTGTCGAACTCCGCCATCTTCTCGTCCGAATGATGCGGCGCGTGGTCGGTGGCGATGACGTCGACCGTCCCGTCCGCAATGCCGTCGAGCATCGCGTGCCGGTCCGCCTCCTCGCGCAGGGGCGGGTTCATCTTCAGGTTCGTGTCGTACTTCACCGGTCCGTCGAGCGCGGCGTCGGTCAGCGTGAAATGATGCGGCGCCACCTCGCAGGTGACGCGTACGCCCCGTTCCTTTCCGGCACGCACCGCGCGCAGTGACTGCCGGGCGCTCATGTGGCAGATGTGCACGTG
>NZ_DASURI010000118.1:0-7171 GCF_036280135.1 Longimicrobium sp. | reverse complement strand
CGCCATCCAGAACCTCCGGTTCTACGTGCTGGACGGGCGGATGCGCCCCGTCCCCGCGGGCGTTCCCGGCGAGCTGTACATCGGCGGGGCGGGGGTGGCGCGCGGCTACCTGGGCCGGCCGTCGCTCTCCGCCGAGAAGTTCGTCCCCGACCCGTTCGCGGGGGCGGGGGACCGGATGTACCGCACGGGCGACCGGGCGCGCTGGCTGGAGGGCGGCAACCTCATGATCCTGGGCCGCACCGACAACCAGGTAAAGATCCGCGGCTACCGCGTGGAGCTGGGCGAGATCGAGGCGGTGCTGCGCAGGCAGGAGGGCGTGTCGGGCGCCATCGTCGTCGTGCGCGAGGACGCGCCCGGCGAAAAGCGCCTGGTGGCGTACGTGGCCGGCGAGGCGGAGACGGCCGTCCTGCGCGAGACGCTGCGCGCCACCCTGCCGGAGTACATGGTGCCGGCGGCCTTCGTGCGCATGCAGACCCTGCCGCAGACGGCCACGGGCAAGATCGATCCAAAGACGCTTCCCGCGCCCGTCGAGGACGGCGCGGCGGCGGACGACGGGGCCGCCTGCGTGGCGCCGCGGACGCCCGTGGAGCGGGCCCTGGCCGAGATCTGGGCCCAGGCGCTGCGCCGCGACCGCGTGGGCGTGGAGGACAGCTTCTTCGAGCTGGGCGGCGACAGCATCCTTTCCATCCAGGTGGTGTCCCGCGCCCGCCGCGCGGGGCTGCTGCTGAGCCCCCGCCACCTCTTCGAGCACCCCACCATCGCGGCCCTGGCCGCCGTGGTGGAGGCGCGGGGGGCGGACGAGGCCCCGGCGGCGGAGCAGGGCCGGGTGGAGGGGAGCGTGCGCCTTACCCCCATCCAGGCCTGGTACTTTGACCGCGACCAGCCGGTGCCCGGCCACTACAACCAGTCCGTCCTGCTGGAGGTGGACGGATCCGTGTCCGACGCCGCCCTGCAGGCGGCGCTGGACGGCGTGCTGGCCCACCACGACGCCCTGCGGCTGCGCTTTCGCCGCGCGGAGGCCGGCTGGGAGCAGTGGCACGCCGACGAGGCGGGGATCGCCCTGGAGCGGGTGGACCTGTCGGCCCTCTCGTCCGAGGAGCAGGACCGCGCGCAGGCGGAGCGGGCCGGGCGGGCGCAGGCCGGGCTGGACCTGGAGCACGGGCCCCTGGGGCGCGCCGTCCTCCTTGACCGGGGCGGCCGGGGCCGCGTGCTGCTGCTCGTCCTGCACCACCTGGTGGTGGACGGCGTCTCGTGGCGCATCCTGCGCGAGGACCTGGAGCAGGCGTGCGAGCAGGCGGAGCGGGGCGAGCCCGTGCGCCTGGGCGCCAAGACCACGTCGTACCGCCAGTGGGCGCAGGCCCTGGAGGCGTACGCCGCCTCCGACGCCCTCACGGCCCAGGCGGAGTACTGGCAGGCGCAGGGCGCCCGCGGCGTGGCGCCCCTTCCCGTGGACGGGGAGGGCGACGGCACCCTGGCCGCCGCCCGCGTCGTGACCGCGGCGCTGGACGAGGACGAGACGCGCGCCCTGCTGCGGGAGGTGCCCGCCGCGTACCGCACGCAGGTCAACGACGTGCTGCTCACGGCGCTGGCCCAGGCCGTGTCGGCGTGGACGGGCTCTCCCCGCGTGCGCCTGGCCCTGGAGGGCCACGGCCGCGAGGAGGAGGTGGGGGCGGGGATCGACCTGACCCGCACCGTGGGCTGGTTCACGAGCGTGTACCCCCTGGTGCTGGACCTGTCCGGCGCCACGGGCCCCGGCGAGCGGCTCAAGGCCGTCAAGGAGCAGCTGCGGGCCGTGCCCCTGCGGGGGATCGGCCACGGCGTGCTGCGCCACCTTTCGCCTGACGCAAAGCTGCGCCGCCGCCTGGCCGGCCCCGCGGAGCCGGAGATCCTCTTCAACTACCTGGGCCAGTTCGACCAGGGGATCGCCGGCGCCTCGCGCTTTCGCTTTGCCGCGGGCGCCCGCGGGGCCGAGGTGGACGGCGGCGCCCGGCGCCGCCACCTGCTGGACGTGAACGGCCGCATCGCGGGCGGGTGCCTGCAGGTGAGCTGGACGTACGGCGAGGGCACGCACCGCCGCGAGACCGTCGAGGCGCTGGCGCGGGCGTACGTGGACGCCCTGCGGGAGATCGTCGCCCACTGCCGCCAGGCGGACGCGGGCGGCTACACGCCGTCGGACTTTCCCCTGGCGGAGCTGTCGCAGGGGGAGCTGGACGCCGTGCTGGCCGGGCGGCGCGACGTGGAGGACCTGTATCCCCTGTCGCCGCTGCAGGAGGGGCTGCTCTTTCACGCCCTGTACGGCGAGGGCTCGCAGGCGCACCAGGCGCAGGCGGCCCAGCGGCTGGAGGGCCCCCTGGACGTGGCGCTCCTGCGCCGCGCCTGGGCCGAGGTGGCCGCGCGCCACCCCATCCTGCGGACGGCGTTCGCGTGGGAGGGGCTGCGGCGCCCCCTGCAGCGGGTGGACACGGCCGTGGAGGTGCCGTGGACCCTGGGCGACTGGAGCGGGCTGGCGGAGGCGGAGCAGGCGCAGGCCCTGGAGCGGTACATGGAGGAGGACCGCGTGCGGGGCTACGCCCTGGACCAGGCGCCGCTCATGCGCTGCGCCCTGTTCCGGGCGGGCCCCGACGCGCACTGGTTCGTCTGGAGCCGGCACCACCTGCTCACGGACGGCTGGGCCTCCACCCGCATCATCAACGAGGTGTTCCGGCTGTACGGCACCTGGAGCGCGGGGGGCACCCCGGAGCTGCGGCGCGTGCGGCCGTTCCGCGACTACATCGCCTGGCTGCGCCGGCAGGACGCGGGGGCGGCGGAGCGCTACTGGCGGGCGCTGCTGGCCGGCTTTTCCGCGGCCACGCCCCTGGGGCTGGACCGCCCCGCCCGCCCCGGCCACGAGGTGCTGCACGCCGTGGAGGGCGTGGAGCTCCCGGCCGAGGGCACCCGCCGGCTGGAAGAGGTGGCCCGCGGGGCGGGGGTGACGCTCAACACGGTGGTGCAGGGCGCCTGGGCGCTGCTCCTGTCGCGCTACGGCGGCGAGGAGGACGTGGTCTTCGGCCACACGGTGGCCGGACGCCCGGCGGACCTGGAGGGGGTGGACGACATGGTGGGCGTGTTCATCAACACGCTCCCCGTGCGCGTCCGCGTCCCCGCCGGGGCGCGGCTGGGCCCCTGGCTGGCCGGGCTGCAGCGCGAGGCCGCCCGGGCGCGCGACTACGAGTACGCGCCCCTGGCCCAGGTGCAGGAGTGGAGCGAGGTGCCGCGCGGCACGCCGCTCTTCGAGAGCCACTACATCTTCCACAACTACCCGGCCCAGGTGTCCGCGGCCGGCGGCGAGGGCGCGCGGCTGCGGATGGCGGGGCGCCGCGCCGTGGAGTGGAGCACCTACCCCCTCTCGCTGGTCGTGGCCCCCGGCCCGCGGCTGGGCCTGAGCATCAAGTACGACGGCAGCCGCTTCGACGCGGCCGTCGTGCGGCGCATCCTGGGCCACCTGCGGCGGGTGCTGGAGCAGGCCGCGGCCGACCCCGACGCGCGCCTGGGCCAGCTGGACCTGCTCACGGAGGGGGAGCGGGCGCAGGTGGCCACGTGGAGCGGCACGGCGGGTGACTACCGCCCCCGCCCCCTGCACGAGCTGGTGGCCGCGCAGGCGGAGCGGATGCCGGACGCCGCCGCCCTTGTCCGCGGCGGCCGCACGGTCACCTACCGGGCCCTGGATACGGCCGCCAACCGCCTGGCGCACCGGCTCGCCGCGCTGGGCGCGGGGCCGGAGACGCTCGTGGGCGTGGTGGCGGAGCGCACGCCCGACACGGCCGTGGCCATGCTGGCTGCCCTCAAGGCCGGCGCCGCGTACCTCCCCCTGGACCCCGCCTACCCGGCGGAGCGCCTGCGCTACATGCTGGCGGACTCGGGCGCCGGGCTCGTCGTCTGCCACGGCGGGCTCCCCGCGTCCCTTCGCGAGGCCGGCGTCCCCGCCGTGCTCGACACGCGGGCGGAGGCGGAGGCCATCGCGGCCCTGCCCGAGACGGCGCCGGCGGTCCCGTCGGACGTGGACCACCTGGCGTACGTCATCTACACCTCGGGGTCCACGGGCCGGCCCAAGGGCGTGGCCGTGACGCACCGCGGCGTGCCCGGCCTGGCCGCGTGGAAGCGCGGCCGCCTGGGCCAGCGCGCGGGCGACCGGGCCCTGCAGTTCGCCTCGTTCTCGTTCGACGCGGCCGTGGAGGAGCTGTTCGGCGCCCTGCTCACGGGGAGCACGCTGGTGATGGCGGAGCGCGACGCGCTCCTGCCCGGCGAGCCCCTGCGCGACACGCTGCGCCGCGAGCGCGTCACCTTCGCCACCCTTCCCCCGTCGGCCCTGGCCGTGATGGACCCGGCGGACGTCCCCGACCTGCGCGTGGTGGTGAGCGCGGGCGAGGCGCTGCCGCCCGCCGTGGCGGCGCGCTGGGCGGGCGCCGTGGAGCTGCACAACGCCTACGGCCCCACGGAGACCACCGTCTCCGCCGCCTCGGGCCGGGTGGCCGCGGACGGCGAGGCGCCCCCCATCGGCCGGCCCCTGGAGCACGTGCGGGCGTACGTGCTGGACGCGGCGGGCCTCCCCGTGCCCCCCGGCGTTCCCGGCGAGCTGTACCTGGGCGGGGCGGGCGTGGCCCGCGGCTACCTCCGCCGCCCCGCGCTCACGGCCGGGCGCTTTGTCCCGGACCCGTTCTCGGGCATGCCGGGCGCGCGGATGTACCGCACGGGTGACCGCGCGCGGTGGACGGACGCCGGCGACCTGGCGTACCTGGGCCGCCTGGACGAGCAGGTCAAGATCCGCGGCTTCCGCATCGAGCTGGGGGAGATCGAGGCCGTGCTGCGGGGCGACCGTGGCCTGGCCGACTGCGCCGTGGCCGTCCGCGAGGACGTGCCCGGGCAAAAGCGCCTGGTGGCGTACTTCACGGGGGCGGCGCAGGCCGACGCGCTGCGGGCGCGGCTGCAGGAGCGCCTGCCGGAGTACATGGTGCCCGGCGCCCTGGTGCGCCTGGACGCCCTGCCCCTCACCCCCAACGGCAAGCTGGACCGCCGCGCCCTCCCCGCGCCCGAGGACGTGGCGCCCGAGGGGGCGTACGTGGCCCCGCGCAACGCCGTGGAAGAGGCCCTGGCCGGCATCTGGGCCGAGGTGCTGGGGCTGGACCGCGTGGGCGTGGAGGAAAGCTTCTTCGAGCTGGGCGGCGACAGCATCCTTTCCATCCAGGTGGTGTCGCTGGCCCGCCGCGCGGGGCTGGAGGTCACGCCACGGCAGATGTTCGAGTACGAGACCATCGCCGAGCTGGCGTCCGTCGTGGAGCACGCCGGCGCCTCCGGCGCGCCGGCGGCGGAGCCCGGGCGGGTGCACGGCGCCGTCCCCCTCACCCCCATCCAGGCGTGGTACCTGGGCCAGGCGCAGCCCGCGCCCGCGCACTACAACCAGTCCGTCCTGCTGGAGGTGGACGCGTCCGTCCCCGACGCCGCCCTGGAGGCGGCGCTCGCGGGGGTGCTGGACCACCACGACGCCCTGCGGCTGCGCCTGCGCCGCGCGGGCGCCGGCTGGGAGCAGCGGTACGCCGACGAGACGGGGATCGTCCTGGAGCGGGTGGACCTGTCCGCCCTGGATCCCGGGGAGCAGGACCGCGCGCAGGGCGAGGCGGCCCAGGCGCGGCAGACGAGCCTGGACCTGGAGAACGGCCCCCTGGGGCGCGCCGTCCTCCTTGACCGGGGCCCCCGGGGGCGCGTGCTGCTCATCGTCCTGCACCACCTGGCCGTGGACGGCGTCTCGTGGCGCATCCTGCGCGAGGACCTGGAGCGGGCGTGCGCGCAGGCGGAGCGGGGCGAGCCCGTGGACCTGGGCGCCCGGAGCACCTCGTACCGGCAGTGGGCCGACGCCCTGGAGGCGTACGCCGCCGGCGACGCCCTGGCCGACGAGGCCGCCTACTGGCTGGGGCAGGGGACCGCGGGCGTGGCGCCCCTGCCCCTGGACGGCGCGCCCGTGGGCACCGTGGAGGCCGCCCGCTCCGTGAGCGTGGCCCTGGACGCGGACGAGACGCGGGCCCTGCTGCAGGAGGTGCCGGCGGCGTACCGCACGCAGATCAACGACGTGCTCCTGGCGGCCCTGGCCCAGGTCGTGGGCGCCTGGACGGGCACGCCGCGCGTCCGCATCTCCCTGGAGGGCCACGGCCGCGAGGAAGAGGTGGGCACGGGGATCGACCTCACCCGCACGGTGGGATGGTTCACGAGCGTGTACCCCGTGGTGCTGGACGTCACGGGCGCCGCGGGCCCCGGGGCGCGCCTCAAGGCCGTCAAGGAGCAGCTGCGGGGCATTCCCCTGCGGGGCATCGGCCACGGGGTGCTGCGCCACCTGTCGCCCGACGACGGGGTGCGCGCGGCCCTGGCGGCACAGGCGGAGCCGGAGATCGGCTTCAACTACCTGGGCCAGTTCGACCAGGGGATCGCGGGGGCCAGCCGCTTTCGCTTCGCGGCCGGGCGCCGGGGGGCCGAGGTGGCGCCGGAGAACCGCCGCGCGCACCTGCTGGCCGTGGGCGGCCGCATTGCCGGCGGCACGCTGCAGCTGAGCTGGACGTACGACGAGGGGGCGCACCGCCGCGAGACGGTGGAGCGCCTGGCCCACGCGTACGGGGAGGCCCTGCGGGGCATCATCGCCCACTGCCGCCAGGCGGACGCGGGCGGGTACACCCCGTCGGACTTTCCCCTGGCGCGGCTGTCGCAGGCGGAGCTGGACGCCGTGCTGGCCGGCCGGCGGGGCGTGGAGGACCTGTATCCGCTCTCGCCCATGCAGGAGGGGATGCTCTTTCACAACCTGTACGGCGACGCCGCGCAGGCGTACCACGCGCAGGTGGCCCTGCGGCTGGAGGGCACGCTGGACCTGGACGCCTTCCGGCGCGCCTGGGCCGAGGTGGTGGCGCGGCACGCCGTGCTGCGGACGGCGTTCGTGTGGGAGGGGCTGCGGCGCCCCCTGCAGCGGGTGGACGCCGCCGCCCCCCTCAAGTGGACGGTGCAGGACTGGAGCGGCGCCCCCGAGGCGGAGCAGGAGGCCGCCCTGCGGCGCTACCTGGACGAGGACCGCGCCGCCGGCTTCCAGCCCGGCGACCCGCCGCTCATGCGGCACGCCGTGCTGCGGACGGGGCCCGCGTCGCAGTGGGTGGTGTGG
>NZ_DASURI010000117.1:0-19307 GCF_036280135.1 Longimicrobium sp. | reverse complement strand
CCGGCACGAACCGTCCAAGCAGGTCGCTGCCGGCACGATCCGTCCGCTTCCGGCAGACCCTGGCCCGTACCCCAGCGCACCTGCCACGCCCCGCGCACGTTGCTGGCCCGGAGCGTGCAGCCGCACGTCCGTTCCATTTCCGAAGCCGCAAGCAGCACGGCAGACCGCAACCGACAGACCGACCTGAGGCCGCATGGCGCAGTCCCGCGAGCGCGTCCCCGTTCAGATTCTCGAGCACGACCAGATCGCCAGCACCCTGGCCCGCCGCATTGCCGACGTCATCCGCACCGCCAACGGTGAGGGACGCCCGGCCGTGCTGGGCCTGGCCACCGGCAGCACGCCCATCGGCATCTACCGCGAGCTCATCCGCATGCACCGGGATGAAGGGCTCGACTTTGGCAACGTCGTGAGCTTCAACCTCGACGAGTACTACCCCATGGCGCCGGACAGCATCCACAGCTACCACCGGTACATGTGGGAGAACCTGTTCGAGCACATCAACATCCCGCGCGAGAACGTCAACATCCCCCCCGGCGACATCCCCCGCGAGCAGGTGGAGGAGCACTGCCGCCGGTACGAGGCGGACATCGCCGCGCTGGGCGGGATCGACTTCCAGCTGCTGGGCATCGGCAAGACGGGCCACATCGGCTTCAACGAGCCGGGCTCCGGCGTGGAGTCGCGCACGCGGCTGATCGCGCTGGACACCGTGACCCGCCGCGACGCCGCCGCCGACTTCTTTGGCGAGGACAACGTGCCCACGGAGGCCATCACCATGGGCGTGGCCTCCATCCTCGAGGCCAAGGAAGTGGCCCTCGTGGCCACGGGCGAGCACAAGGCCGGCATCCTGCGCCGCGCCGTGGAGGGCGAGCCGGACCCCGACGTGGCCGCCACGTACCTGCAGACGCACCCCAACGCCACCTTCTACATCGACCCGGCCGCCGCGGCGGAGCTCACGCGCGTAAAGACGCCGTGGGTGGTGGGCGAGGTGCGGTGGACGCGCGACCTGGAGATGCGCGCCGTCATCTGGCTGAGCGAGGTGGCCGGCAAGAGCATCCTGCGCCTGGACAACGACGACTACCGCGAGCACCACCTGTCCAGCCTGCTGGCGCGCTACGGCAGCGCGGGGCCGCTCAACGGCGAGATCTTCAACGCGCTCATCTCCAAGATCCGCGGCAAGAGCAAGCTGCCGGCGGGCAAGCGCATCATCGTCTTCAGCCCGCACCCGGACGACGACGTGATCTCCATGGGCGGCATTCTCAACAAGCTGCACCAGAACGAAAACGACATCGTCGTGGCGTACCAGACGTCGGGCAACATCGCCGTCTTTGACCACGAGGTGCGGCGGTACCTCGATTTCCTCAACCGCTTTGGCCGCGACTTCGAGGTGGGCGACGGGGGGCTCGAGGCCCTCACGGGCAAGATGGAGCAGTTCCTGGACAACAAGAAGCCCGGCCAGGTCGACATCCCCGAGGTGCAGACCATCAAGCAGCGCATCCGCGAGGCCGAGGCCGTGTCGGGCATCGAGACGTTCGGGATGCGCAAGGAGCAGGCGTGCTTTCTCAAGCTGCCCTTCTACCAGACGGGCAAGGTGCGCAAGGATCCCATCGGCCCCGAGGACGTGCGCATCACCCTGGAGCTGCTGGAGGACCACAAGCCGGAGCTGGTGTTCGTGGCCGGCGACCTGTCGGACCCGCACGGCACCCACCGCATGTGCCTGGAGGCGGTGATGCGCGCCCTGGACGAGTACGCGGGCCCGGCGCCCGAGGTGTGGTACTACCGCGGCGCCTGGCAGGAGTGGCCCGTGAGCGAGGCCGACGTGCTCGTCCCGCTCTCCGAGGAGGAGCTGCGGACCAAGATCCTGGCCATCTACAAGCACCAGAGCCAAAAGGACAAGGCGCCGTTCCCGGGGCAGGACGACCGCGAGTTCTGGCAGCGCGTGGAGGAGCGCAACACGGGCACGGCGCGCATCGTGGACCGGCTGGGGCTTCCGG
Source organism: Longimicrobium sp. (assembly GCF_036280135.1). Taxonomy (GTDB): domain Bacteria; phylum Gemmatimonadota; class Gemmatimonadetes; order Longimicrobiales; family Longimicrobiaceae; genus Longimicrobium. Next base: position 17,316 of record NZ_DASURI010000117.1, on the reverse strand, counting down.
AGTACTTCGCCATGGAGGCGTACGTCGTCCGCCGCAACGGCCAGCCGCTGGAGGTGGAGACGGTGTCCACCAGCGCGCTGGGCGAAGGCTCGCGGCGGCGCCGCGCCACGGACTATCCCGGCACGGGGACGGGCTCACAGCCGGGGCTGGAGGGCGACTCGGCCGAGGTGGGCGAGGCGGGCGGCCAGGTGACTCACTGAACCGTTCGATGCAGCCATCGATCTTCGCGGGCGTGGACGGGGGAGGGACAAAGTCGACCCTCCTCCTGGCCGACGCCGCCGGCAACGAGCTGGCGCGGGTGAGCGGGGCCGCCGGCCTGGTGGACCCGCGCCACCCCGAGCGCAGCGCCGAGGTCATCGCGCAACTGGTGCGGATGGCGTCGGCGCAGGCCGGGCTTTCGGCGCCGCCGGCGGCCCTGTGCGCGGGGCTGGCAGGCGTGGGCAACGAGGCCGAGCGCGTGGCCGTGGAGCAGGCGCTGGCGGGCGTGGCGGGCGTGGCGCGCGTGGTGAGCGACGGCGAGATCGCGCTGCACGGCGCGTTCGACGGCGGGCCCGGCGTGCTGCTCATCGCCGGCACGGGCTCCGTGGCGTACGGCCGCGGCCCGGACGGGCGCACCGAGCGCTGCGGCGGCTGGGGGATGTACGTGGGCGACGAGGGGAGCGGCTACGCGCTGGGCCGCGCGGCGCTGGCGGCCGCCCTGCGCTCCGTGGATGGGCGCGAGGCCGACACGCGCCTGCTCCCCGTGCTGCTGGAGCTGCTCAAGATGGAAGGCCCGCGCGAGATTCCGCCCTGGGCGGGCCGCGCGGCCAAGGGCGACGTTGCGGCGCTCGCGCGGCACGTGCTGGACGTAGCCGCGGCGGGCGACGCGGTGGCCCTGCGGCTGGTGGAGCAGCAGGCGGCGGAGCTGGCCAGCCACGTGATGGCCCTGGCGCACCGGCTGGGTCCCTGGCCCGGCGACGTGCCCGTGGTCTTTCACGGGGGTGTGCTGCGCAGCGGGCTGTACGCCACGCTCGTGGACCGCAACCTGGCGCAGAACGCCCACCGCTACCAGATCCAGCCCGCCCGGGCGGATGCCGTGCACGGCGCCCTCGCCTACGCCCGCGCGCTCGCCGGCACGGCCGCCGCGGCGTAGCGTCGCTTTTCGGCGCGGGCTTCCCCGCCCGCGCCGCTTTCTTCCTCCTGCTCGACTCCCCCGGACGCCGAGGTCCGCCGCCTGGCCGACGCGTCCGCCCGCGCACCCGTGCCTTCCCTCGCACCGGACAGATCGCCGCGAGCGTGATTCAGCGCCGTCCGTAATGCCCTCGCGCAAACGAAAAGAGAATACCACCCGGCCTGACACGGTACACGATCCGGTCTTCCGGCGTGATTCGGCGAGACCATTGCCCCTGCATGTCATGTCTCAGGGGCTCCGGCTTTCCCATCCCGGAGAATGGGTCGCGCAGAACCTCTTCGACCAGACGCATGATGCGCAGAGCGGTTTTCTGATCCGCCCCGATCCAGTACACGAGATCGGACCTGAACGTCCGAAGCAGAATCGCCTGCCGCTCTTCAAGGGGAACGGCAGGCGATCGTTCGGAATCCCGAGGACGTCGGTACTTGGCAGCAGTCATCGTTGATCCTCCCAAAACGGTTTTCGGGGCTTACGTAGACAACTCCTTCGGACTGGGGAGCGGCGCACGTAGTCGAAGGGCTGTTTTACGCGTTCCATGCTCATGGCAAAAAATCCCATGGCATCCAGCTCCCAATTGACGCGTCGGATCTCGTCCGCAAAGTCGGGATGCTCCGCGAGATATCCGGTCATCGTATCCCGTATCGTCCCACGCCGGATTCCCCCCATCCATGTGGGGCGGATACGCGGACGCAAAAGCTTCGTGGCCATAGCTCAGCAGGAACTCGAGTTTCGAGTCATCGTTCTCCGCGGCTCGTAATCGAACGGCTGGCGGACACCTTCCATCGACATCGGCTCCCATGCCCACGCGTCCAACTCGCGACTCATCCGCCGCAACCTCTCCAGCAATTCCGGGTGCTCAGCCAGATACGCGGTCATCGTATCGCGGACGGCGCCCCGACGCAGGCCGGCTCGCCACGTGGGCGGAGTGCGAAGGCGCGAACGTCGCGATGGCATGTCGGGGCCGGGGTTTCGCGGTGTCGGGGCGACGCTCTATGATGCATCACACTTGCCGTGACTGTCAAGTCCGTCCAGTATCCGCCATGGACGGAACGGCTGATTCCTGATGTTGTCTTGCTTTTTACCTCGTCGAGGCCGATGCGACCGCTGAAATCGCTCCTTTTGTCCCCGCTGTGTTTCGCCGCCGCGGCCTGCGGCGGGGGCCCCGCGCCCTCCGTCGGGCCCGCGCCCGCGCCCGCGCCGGCCGACGCGCCGTACGACCTGCTCATCCGCAACGGGATGATCGTGGACGGCACGGGCAGCCCGTGGGTGCGCGGCGACGTGGCCATCCGCGGCGACCGCATCGCGGCCGTGGGGCTGCTGCGCACGGCCCAGGCGCGCGACACGCTCGACGCCACGGGGCTCGTCATCTCGCCGGGGTGGATCGACATGCTGGGCCACTCGGAGTACCCGCTGCTGGGCGACGGCCGGGCCATCAGCAAGATCACCCAGGGCATCACGAGCGAGATCACGGGCGAGGTGACCAGCGTGGTGCCCGTGAACGCCAATACCCTGCGCGAGCTGGGGCAGGACGACGTGCCCTGGCGCGACCTGGACGGCTACTTTCGCGCGCTGGAGGCGGCCAGGCCGGCCATCAACCTGGGCACCTTCGTCACCGTGGGCTCCGTGCGCCGCTACGTGATGGGCGACGCCGACCGCGCGCCCACGCCCGTGGAGCTGGACACCATGCGCGCCCTGGTCGCGGCGGCCATGGAGGACGGCGCCATGGGGCTCAGCTCCGGCCTGATCTACGCGCCGGCGTCGTACGCGTCCACGGAGGAGGTCATCGAGCTGGCGCGGGTGGCCGCGGCGTACGGCGGCGGGTACGCGTCGCACATGCGCTCCGAGGGCGACCGGCTGGTGGAGGCCGTGAACGAGGCCATCCGCATCGGCGAGACGGCGGGGACGTGGGTGCAGATCCACCACCTCAAGGCGTCGGGCCGGCCCAACTGGGGCAAGATGCCGCAGGCCGTGGGCGCCATCGACGCGGCGCGGGCGCGGGGCGTGGACGTGACGGCGGACCAGTACCCGTACCCCGCCAGCGGCACGGGGCTGGACGCCATCATCCCCAACTGGGCGCACGCGGGCGGCACGGACTCGCTCCTGGCGCGCCTGGCGGACCCGGCGACGCGCGCCCGGCTGCGCGCGGAGCTCACGGCGGGCGGGGCCGAGACCAACATCGGCACGTCCGCGGGCGGGCCGTCGGGGGTGATGATCGCGGGCGTGACGGTGGACAGCCTGCGCCGCTACCAGGGCATGCGGCTGACGGAGATGGCCGCCGCCCGCGGGCAGGAGGTGGTGGACGCCGTGTTCGACCTGCTGCTGGCGGACCGCGCGGAGACGTCGGCCATCTACTTCTCCATGTCGGAGGAGGACATCGAGTACGCCATGCGCCAGCCGTGGGTGATGGTGGGCATCGATGCCGGCGCGCGTGCCGCGGATTCCACCGTGAGCGGCAAGCCGCACCCGCGCGCGTACGGCTCGTTTCCCCGCATCCTTTGCCGCTACGTGCGCGAGCGGGGCGTGATCACGCTGCCGGATGCCATCCGCCGCTTTACCTCGCTCCCCGCGCAGCGCGTGGGGCTGGACGACCGCGGGGTGATCAAGGAGGGGATGTACGCCGACTTCACCATCTTTGACCCGAACACCGTCTGCGACCGCGCCACGTTCGAGGAGCCGGTGCAGGTGAGCGAGGGCATCGTGCACGTGATCGTGAACGGCGTCCCCGTGCTGCGCGACGGCACCCCCACGGATGCACGTCCCGGCCGGGCCCTTCGCCGCGGTGGCACCCGCTGAGCGCGGAGGAACAGATTGGCTCACACGGGGCCTTCGGCCAACGGAGTCAACGGTAACGGCAACGGCGGACGGGGTCGCGAATCGTCGCGGATTGGTTGGCGGGCAGGGTTCCGGACGAGGGCGTCGTGCAAGATATTCCGAGCAGACCAGCGCAGCTCCCGACTGAGCGGGTAAACCCGCCGCTGGGAAAGCCATAAGCCCCGCCCCGGCCGCTCACGCGGCCGTGCGGGGCTTCAACTGCTCACGACGGCCTTCAGGAGTGCCCATGCGTCATCCAAAGACACGGCTGTACGTGCACCTCATCTGGGCCACATGGGACCGCGCGCCGTTGATCACACCGGACATCCGCGACCGCATCTATCCCATGATGCAGCGCCACGCATCGGAGATGGGCGCGGAGGTGATTGCGATGGGCGGCATCGAGGACCACGTGCACGTGCTTACCCGCTATCCGCCGACGTTAGCGATCTCCGATCTCGTGGGGCGGATGAAGGGCGCGTCGTCCTACCTGGCGGCGCAGGTGATGGGGAAACCGTTCAAGTGGCAGGGTGCGTACGGCGCCTTTACGCTCTCGGCGTCCGGCTTGGCGAGGGCGCGCGAGTACGTGCTGAACCAGGAGGCGCATCACAAGAACGGGACGACGTACCGAGCCCTGGAGGACACGCAGGAATAGCAGGCAGGAGAGCAGTTGAAGCCCCGTTCGGCGACGCGACAGCGGCGCCGAGACGGGGCTTATGGCTGTCCCAGCGGCGGGTTTACCCGCTCAGGCTGGGGGCAAGCGTTAACGCACAAGCGTACGGCCTCGGAATTCTCCTGCGGCGGGCCGGCCTTACTCTGCCGCCTGTGTCTCCTCTCCCGCCTCGCTCGCCTCACCCTGTTCCTCCGGCGTGACGGCGCCGTGGCGGCCGGGGGCCTCGGCGCCGTCGGGGACGCGCGGCACCATCAGCGTCAGGCGGTGCGCGCCCAGGCCGTACTCGAAGCGGCGGGCCGTGAGCGGCTCGCCGTCGGCGTTCACCGTCATCTCCTCCTCGGACTCCACCAGCAGCTCCGGCACCTTGAGGTACGTGACCTTGGGGTGGTTCACGTGCCGCCCCGCGCGGATCTGCGGCGCCAGGCGCACGATGTCCACGTGGCTCATCTCCTCCACGATGCACAGGTCCAGCAGCCGGTCGGCCGGGTCGGCCCCCGGCGTCACCCAGTTGCCGCCGCCCGTGCGCCACGCGTTGCCCACGGCGAACAGCAGGAACCCGCCCTCGAACACCGTCTCGCCGTTGGCCGTGAAGCGGGCATGCGACGCCTTGAGCTGCACGAACTTCTTGACGCCCGTCACGAGGTACGCCACGGGCCCCAGCACGCGCTTGAGCTCGGCGGGGGCGTCGTCCGTGGCCTCGGCGCCGGCGCCGCCCGTGGACACGTTCAGGAAGTAGCGCCCGTTCACCTGCCCCACGTCCACGCGGTACGGGTGGCCGGCGGCCGCCTCCAGCAGCGCGCCCTCGGGGTCGCCCGTGCGGATGCCCAGCCCGCCCGCCAGGTCGTTGCCCGTGCCCAGCGGCACAATGCCCAGCCGCGGCAGCACCGATGCGCTGTCCTCGTGCCCCTCGATCCAGTCGAACAGCCCGTTCACCACCTCGTTGATGGTGCCGTCGCCGCCGCCCGCCACCACGAGGTCCGCGCCGTACTCCGCGGACTTCCAGGCGAACCGGTGCGCGTCGCCGCTTTCGAAGGTCACGCGGGGATGCACCGTATGGCCCTCGGCGCGCAGCCGTTCCACCCCGCGCCGCAGCGACTCCACCGCCTCGGGCGACGGCGGGTTGATGATGAGAGAGATCTGCACGGGATACGTCCGCGTGGGGGCTCGGTCTGCACTCGGGTCGGCGCCGGAGGGAGCAAGAGGTACGCCAGGGAGGGCCCTCACCCGCGGGGGGCCCTCACCCCGCTCGTTCCTCGCGGCCCTCTCCCGCAAACTGCGCGGGAGAGGGTGTACACTTCTACGGGGCTTGGCGGTGGATGGCTTGTGCTCAACCGCGACACGCCGGATAGCTACGTCAGGCCCGGCTCACCTTCGGTCCCGCGCCGGAGCGAATGAATTCGCCGCTGGAACTTCGCGAAGTCCGCCTGCGCGGACTGCACCGCCGCCATCCCGCGGTGGAAACACGCTTCGCCGCCGGGTCGCGGCCCGTCTTGGCGGTTGAAGCCCTGTTCGCAGAGCGCGTCGGCGCGAGACAGGGCTTATGGCTTTCCCAGCGGCGGATTTATCCGCTCAGGCTGGGTCCCGGCGTTTCGGTCGGGGTACGGCTTCTGCCCCGCGCGCTGTCCCATATCGCTCTGCCGATTCGGATCCACCCGCCCGATCCACGTCCGCCTCTGCCACCCGATCCGCGTCCACCGCCCGATCCGCATCGCCCCCCGATCTGCATCCGCCGCCTGATCTGCATCTGCCGCCCGATCCGCATCCGCCGCCGATCCGCATCCGCCCCATCCACCCCGCCGAATCCTCCCCACTTTTCCCCACCGCGCCCGCTCCGGCCTCGCTCCGGACCCGCATCCCGCGCCACGCCTGCATCCTCCCGCATCCGGCCACCCTGCTCGTTCGGCGTATGTTCGCCTTGACTCTCCCCCGGACCCCATTACCTTGTGGGTCGTGGTGGGATGAAGTGGGGGATTGTGGGGGATGATGGCGGGCACGGGCAACGGAACCCCATGACCGGCTTCCTGGGAAGCTATCAGCACCAGATCGACGACAAGGGCCGGCTCAGCCTCCCCGCCTCGTTTCGGCGAGACGGGGGAGAGGAGCCGATGGTCCTGGTGCATGCGTTTCCCGACGCCCTCACCCTCTACCCCCGCCAGACGTGGGTGGAGGTCGAAACCCGCCTGCGCGAGATGCTTCGGCTGAACCCGCAGGCCCGGCCGTACGTGCTGCGGGTGACGGCCAACGCCGCCGAGGTCGTGCCCGACAAGCAGGGCCGCATCCTGGTCCCCGCCCGCCTGCAGGAGGCCGTGGGGATCACGGGACCCACCCTCGTCGTGGGCGCCATCGACCGCATCGAGCTGTGGAGCCCCGACCGCTTCGCCGCCGTTACGGCCGAGCCCGTGCCCGACGTGGACCGGCTCACGCACCAGATTTTCGGCTAGATCCCTTCATCCGACCCGGAGACCGAATGGTCCTTCCCGCGAACCTCGCCCCGCTCGCTCCGCTTGCCGCGCCGCCGGTGCCGTGCGGGATGGACCGGCACGTGGGGCCTTTCGAGCCCGTGGAAGAGCTGGCGTCCTTTCTGGGCACCAGCTGGTTCTGCTGCCGCGCCTGCCAGGCCATGGTCACGCGCCGCAACGCCCGCGGCGCCCTCGTGGCGGCGTGACGCTCCCCTACGCGTCGGGCTATCACGCGCCCGTCATGGTGCGTGAGTGCATGGACCTGCTCCAGCCGGAGCGGGGCGGGACGTTTTTGGACGGAACCCTGGGCGGGGGCGGGCACTCCGAGGCGCTGCTGGAGCGCGGGCCGTCCGCCATCCTCTACGGCGTGGACCGCGACCCCGACGCGCTGGCCGAGGCAGGGACGCGGCTGGCGCGCTTCGGCGAGCGGTTTCGCCCCGTGAAGGCCAACTTCGCCGACGCGCTGGAGACGGCGGGGATCGCGGATGGAACGCTGGACGGCGTGCTGCTGGACCTGGGGATCAGCTCGCACCAGGTCGACGTGGACGCGCGCGGGTTCACCTTTCGTCCCGGCGCGCCCCTGGACATGCGGATGGGGCAGGGAACGGCGGACGAGCCCACGGCGGCGGACCTGCTGAACGAGATGGATGAGGCGGAGCTGGCCAACGTCTTTTACCGCTACGGCGAGGAGCGGCGCTCGCGGAAGCTGGCCCGCGTCGTGGCCGAGATGCGCGACGCGGAGCCGTTCGAGACCAGCGACCAGCTGCAGCGCGCCATCGACCGCGCCCTGGGCGCGCGGACGGAGATCGCGGACCGCGCGCGCATCTTCCAGGCGCTGCGCATTGCCGTGAACGGGGAAATCGAGGCGCTGGAGCGCGCCCTGGAGCGCTTTCGCGACGCGCTGGCGCCGGGCGGCGTCTTCGCGGTCATGTCGTACCACTCGCTGGAAGACCGGCTGGTGAAGAACGCCTTTCGCGACTGGAGCCTGGAGTGCGTGTGCCCGCCGGGCCTGCCCGTGTGCAGGTGCCGGGGCCGCGCGCTGGGCACCACGCTCACGCGCAAGCCCGTCTCCGCGTCCGACGAGGAGGTGGCCGCCAACCCCCGCGCCCGCAGCGCCCGCCTGCGCGGGTGGAGGGCCGCGTGAGCACGGACGCGTTCGACGCGCTGCGCCGCCCCCTGCGGGCCCGCGCGGCGGAAAAGGCCGCCCAGTGGGAGGCGCCGCAGGCCGGCCGCGCGGAGCGGCGCGAGCGGCGGCGCTCCGCCCTTTTTCGGGGATTCGTCGTCTGCTGCATGGCGGGATCGCTGGTGTCCGTGGTCTGGCGGCAGACGGAAGGCGTGGCGCGCCAGCGGGAGCTGACGCGGCTGGAGAACGAGACGAGCATCGCGGAGGCGGAGCGGGTGGAGTGGGCCAACCGCATCCAGGGGCTGCAGACGCGCGCGCGGGTCACCCGCGTGGCGCAGCAGCGCCTGGGGCTGCACGTGGCGCGTGACGACGAGGTGGTGCTGCTGCCCGTCCCCGCGCAGGCGCTGGAGGCACGGCCGTGAGCACGGGCGAAAAGCTCCCCGTCCGCGTGGGCTGGGACAGCGAGGAGCGGCTGCGCAACCGGCGCCGCCTGCTCGTCGCGTCCATCCTGCTGGCCGCCGGCCTGGTCGTCGGCCGGTCCGTTCAGCTGCAGGGGTTCGAGGGAAAGCAGTGGAAGCAGGCCGCGGCGGACCAGCACCAGGCCCGCGTGCCGCTTCCCGCGCGCCGCGGCGCCATCCTGGACCGGGACGGCGTCCCGCTGGCGCTCACGCGCGAGACGTTCGGCCTGTCCATCGCGCCCAACGAGCTGCGCGACCGCGACGAGACGGCGGCGCGGCTGAGCGACGCGCTTGACCTGACGCGCGCCGCCGCCCGCCGCGCCACGGACCCCCGGCGGAAGTGGATCGTGCTCCCCGGCCGCTTTACGGCGGACCAGCGCCGCGCCCTGGGCGACGCCCGCGGACTGCACTGGGAGCGCCGGCTGGAGCGCTTCTACCCGCAGGGCCGCGTGGGCCGCGAGGTGCTGGGCGGCGTGGGCGCGGACGGGCGCGCGCAGGGCGGCATGGAGCAGGCGCTTGACGAGATGCTGCGCGGGCGCGACGGCTACTCCATCCTGCGCCGCGACGCGCGGGGCAAGCAGATGGCGTCCGTCGCCCTTCCCGCCGTGGAGGCCACGGACGGCAACGACGTCTACCTGACCATCGACTTCGACCTGCAGGAGATCGCCGATGCGGCGCTCCAGCAGGCCATCGACAGCACCAACGCGTCCGGCGGCGACCTGCTTCTCCTCGATCCGCGGACGGGGGAGATCCTGGCCGCCGTGAGCAAGCGGGCCGGCGGCGTGCGCGACGTGGGCGCCTTCATCGAGCCGTACGAGCCGGGCTCCGTCCTCAAGCCGTTCTTCGTCTCCACCCTGCTGGCCACGGGCCGGGCGCGGATGGAGGAGCGGGTGAGCGGCGAGGGCGGCCGCTGGACGGACCCCAACGGCCGCGTGCACACGGACGTGCACCCGTACGACATGCTCACCCTGCGCGACGCGCTGCGGGTGAGCAGCAACATCGGCATGGTCAAGTTCGCGCCGCGCCTTTCGCCCGGGCAGCAGTTCGGCTACCTGCGCGACTTCGGCTTCGGCACGCCGGCGGGGGTGGAGTACCCGGTGGAGTCCGGCGGGCGCCTGCCGAGGCCGGACCGCTGGTCGCGGATGACGTCGTCCTCCCTGGCCACGGGCTACGAGGTGAGCGTCACGCCCCTGCAGCTGGCCCTGGCGTACGGCGCCCTGGCCAACGGCGGCTCGCTCATGGAGCCGCGCCTGGTCCGCGAGGTGCGCGCGTCCGGCGGCCGCACGCTGGAGCGCCGCGAGCCCCGCGAGGTGCGCCGCGTGGTGCCGCGCAACGTCGCCACGCAGATCCGCGACGTGCTGGTCTCCGTCGTGGAGGACGGCACGGCCACGCGGGCGTCGCTCTCCACCTTCGAGGTGGCCGGCAAGACGGGGACGGCGCGGCGGACCGGAGCGAACGGGCGATACGAGGCGGGCGCGTACAACGCCACCTTCGTGGGCTTCTTTCCCGCGCGCGATCCCCAGCTGACGATCCTCGTCCGCCTGGACCGGCCCCAGGGCGACTACTACGGCGGGCTGACGGCGGCGCCCGTGACCCGCGAGACGCTGCAGGCCATCCTGGCCGCGCGCTCGCCCGGACTGGACCGGCGCGCCCTGCTGGCCACGCGGCTCCCCGCGCAGGCGCCGCCGTCGAAGACCGGCGACACGCGCAGCGACCCGCCGCCGGCCGGCGCGGAGGGCGTGTACGTCTTCGTGAGCACGGAGGAGCTGCGCAAGGCGGCGGAACCGCCCCCGGCGGACGTGGTGCCCGTGCCCGACGTGAGCGGGCTGCCGCTGCGGGACGCGGCGCGCAGGCTGCACGCGCTGGGCGTCCGCGTCCGGGTGCAGGGAAGCGGCGCCGTGCGCTCCACCCAGCCCGCCGCGGGGCAGCCCGTGGCCCGCGGAGACACGCTGCTGATCGTGGGAGAAAGCCGATGACCAACCGCCGCACCACGCTCGGCGCCCTCGAGGCGCGTCTCGCCCGCGAGGACCTCCTGGCGGGCGACGGCCGTTTGTCCGCGGGCCACGCCACTCGCGAGGTGTGGGACGTGACGGCGGATTCGCGGCAGGTGCGCGTGGGCGCCGTCTTTTGCGCCTGGCGCGGCACCAGCGCCGACAGCCACCAGTACCTGTCCGCCGTGTCGGAGCTGGGCGCGGCGGGCATCGTGGCCGAGGCGTGCGACGACGCCGTCCCCACGCCGCAGGTCTGCGTGTCGGATGGGCGGCTGGGCGCAGCGTTCGCCGCCGCGGAGTTCTTCGGCGACCCGTGGGCGGAGATGACGCTCGTGGGCGTGACGGGCACCAACGGCAAGACGACGACGGCGGCCATGCTGCGCCACCTGCTGGGGCTGGACGGCGGCGCGGGCTACATCGGCACGCTGGGCGCCATCGGCGCGGACGGCGAGGTGATCCCGGGGACGGAGGGATTGACGACGCCGGGGCCGGTGGAGGCCGCGCGGTGGCTGCGCCGCTTCCTGGACGAGGGCGTCAGCCGCGTGGCCATGGAGGTCAGCAGCCACGCGCTGGACCAGGCGCGGATGGCGGCGGCCCGCTTCGACGCGGCCGTCTTCACCAACCTCACCCGTGACCACCTCGACTATCACGGGACGATGGAGGCGTACCGCGAGGCCAAGCTCCGCCTCCTTGCGCTGCTGAAGCCCAACGGCGCCGCCGTGATGAACTGCGACGATCCCGAGTGGCGCGACGTGACCTCGCCCGTGGGGCGGACCATCCGCTTCGGGGTGGCGCACCCGGAGCAGGCGGACGTGGCGGCGGAGGACATGCGCGTGGGCCCCGGGGGGATGGAGTTCACCCTGCGGACGCCGGACGGCAGCGAGCCCGTGGCCCTGCCCATCTTCGGCGACTTCAACGTCAGCAACGCCGTCGCCTCCGCCGCCGTCCTCTGGTCCCTGGGGTGGACGCCGGGGCGGATCGCGGAGGCGCTGGGGGCGCTGCCGCAGGTGCCCGGCCGGCTGGAGCGCATCTCCGGCCCGCCGGCCAGCGCCACCGTGCTGCGTGACTACGCCCACACGCCGGATGCCCTGGAGCGGGCCCTGCTGGCCGTCCGTCCGCTCGTGAAGGGGCGGCTGATCGTCGTCTTCGGCGCGGGGGGCGACCGCGACACGGGCAAGCGGCCGGAGATGGGCGCCATCGCCGCGCGCCTGGCGGACCTGGCCATCGTCACCTCCGACAACCCGCGGACGGAAGATCCCGAGCGGATCCTGGACGACATCGAACGCGGCATGGAGGATGCACCGCGCCTGCGGCTTTCCGACCGACGCGAGGCCATCCGCACCGCACTCACCGAAGGACGCCCGGACGACCTGGTGCTCCTGGCCGGCAAGGGCCACGAGACGTACCAGATCGTCGGCACGGAAAAGCGTCCGTTCGATGAGCGCGCGATCGTGCAGGAGCTCCTCGCGGAGATGCATTCCGCCGCTGGAGGTGACGTTTGACGGGGTTCCGCTGGACCGCCGACGAGGTTCGCGCCGCGCTGGGGCTCGATGCCCCCGTGGGCATGATGGAGTTCACGGGCATTTCGACGGACACGCGCCACATCGCGCCCGGCTCGCTGTTCGTCGCCCTGCGGGGCGCCAACTTCGACGGGCACGACTACCTGGCGCAGGCCGCGCAGTCCGGCGCCCTGGCCGCCATTGTCAGCCGCGCGGAGGGCGCGCCGGAGGGCATGCCCCTCTTCGTGGTCCCCGACACGCTGCACGCGCTGGGCGCGCTGGGCCGGCATCGGCGCCGGGCCTTGGGCGGGCGCGTGGTCGCCGTCGCGGGGAGCAACGGCAAGACGACGACGAAGGAATTGCTGCGCGCCGTGTTGTCGCCCGCGTTCCGGGTGCACGCCACGGATGCCAACCTGAACAACCAGGTGGGCGTGCCCCTCACGCTCCTGGCCACGCCGGACGAGGCGGAGGCCGTGATCGTGGAGACGGGGACCAACGAGCCGGGCGAGATCACGCTGCTGTCGCGCATCGTGGAGCCGGACGCGGCCCTCATCACCTCCATTGGCGAGGAGCACCTGGAGGGGCTGGGCTCCGTGGAGGGCGTGCTGCAGGAGGAGCTGGCCGTGTTCGACGGGCTGCGGCAGAACGGGGTCGGCGTCGTGGCGGACGAGCCCAACGAGCTGCCGGAGGGTGCCATGCAGCGCATCGGCGGCGTGCGGCTGCGGGTGGCGGGCTTCAGCAGCGAGACGGACCTGCGGCCGGACGGAGGCAAGGAGGGCGTTCGCTTCCGCCCGGACGGCAGCACGGAGTGGAGCTTCCGCGGCGTGCCCGTCCACCTTCCCCTGCCGGGGATGCACAACGTCCGCAACGCGCTGCTGGCGCTGGGCGTGGCCGTGGAGTGGGGCGTGCCGCTGGAGGACGCCGTGCGCGGGCTGGGGGCGATGAAGGCGCCCAAGATGCGCAACGAGTGGGTGCGCATCGGGCCCATGAACCTCATCGCGGACTGCTACAACGCCAACCCGCCCAGCATGCGCGCGGCGCTGGACCTGCTGGCCACGGTGCCGGCGGAGGGGGAGAAGATCGCCGTCATCGGCACCATGCGCGAACTGGGCGACCATGGCGACCGGCTGCACCGCGAGCTGGCCCTGCACGCCGCGGGATTGATCGGCCACGGCATCGACCGCGTGGTGGCGACCGGCGAGTTCGTCCGCGCCTTTGGCGAGAACGACAGCGAGCTGGGAGACCGGCTGATCGCGGCCGAGGACCCGCTGCAGGCGTACGAGGCGCTGCGCCCCACCCTGCGCGGGGGCGAGACCCTGCTGCTCAAGGGCTCGCGGGGCGTGCAGCTGGAGCGGCTCCTTCCGCTCATCGAGCGTGACTTCGCGCAGGGCTCACCGCAGACCGCCTGACCGGGAACGGATTCCGTGTTCTACCTCCTGCTGGTGCCGCTGGCGCAGTACAACATCGCCTTCAACCTCTTCCGCTTCCAGACGTTCCGGGCGGCGGGGGCGGTGGTGACGGCGTTCGCGGTGGCGTTCTGGTTCGGCCCCGCCATCATCTCGCGGCTGCGGATGCTCAAGGTGGGGCAGGTGGTGCGCACCGAGGGCCCCCAGACGCACCTGGGCAAGAGCGGGACGCCCACCATGGGCGGCGTGCTGATCATCCTCAGCACCGTCATCCCCGTCTTTTTGTGGGCGAGGCTGGACAACTGGTACACCATCCTGGCCCTCGTCGTCCTCATCGTCCTGGGGATCGTGGGGTTCCTGGACGACTACCTCAAGATCGTCCGCAAGAACACGGGCGGCCTCAAGGGGCGGTACAAGATCGTGGGGCAGGCGGGGATCGGGATCGTGCTGGGGACGGCGCTGGTGCTGCTGGACATGAGCGCGCCCATCCCGGCCACGTGGACGCAGATCCCGTTCTTCAAGAGCATCCACATGGAGTTCTGGCCGCCCCTGTACATCCTGTGGGTGGCGTTCATCGTCGTGGGCTGCAGCAACGCGGTGAACCTGACGGACGGCCTGGACGGCCTGGCGGCGGGGCTCAGCGCCATCGCCTGCGCCACCTTCGGCGTGTTCGCGTACCTGCTGGGCCGCATCGACGCGTCGGACTACCTGAACGTGTTCTACCTGCCGGGCGTGGGCGAGCTGAGCATCTTCTGCGTGGCGCTGGCCGGCGGATGCATGGGCTTCCTGTGGTACAACGCGCACCCGGCCGAGGTGTTCATGGGCGACACGGGCTCGCTGGCCATCGGCGGCGTGCTGGGCGCCGTGGCGGTGATGCTCAAGGCGGAGTTCCTGCTGGCCATCGTGGGCGCCGTCTTCGTGGCCGAGGCGCTCTCCGTGGCCTCGCAGACGGTCTACTTCAAGTGGACCAAGAACCGCACGGGCACGGGCCGGCGCATCTTCCGGATGGCGCCGCTGCATCACCACTTCGAGCAGATCGGCTGGCACGAGAGCAAGGTGATCATCCGCTTCTGGATCGCGGGGATCATCTGCGCCCTGGCCGCCTTCGCCACGCTCAAGATCCGCTGATGCCGAAGTCCCTCGCGGGCGAGCAGATCGGGATCCTGGGGCTGGCCCGCAGCGGGCTGGCCGCCGCGCGGCTGGCCCTGGCCCGCGGCGCGCGCGTCTACGCCAGCGACGCCGGCGATTCCGACGCGTCGCGCCAGGCGGCGGAGACCGTCCGTTCGCTCGGCGGCGACGCGGAGACGGGCGGGCACGATTTGACCAAGCTGGGCGCGTCGGACCGCATCGTCCTGTCCCCCGGCATCCCGCCCACGGCGAAGGTGCTGAAGGAAGAGGCGATCGGGGGGATCCCCGTCGTTCCCGAGATCGAGCTGGCGTACGAGCAGCTGGACTGCCCCGTCATCGCCATCACGGGGACGAATGGAAAGACGACCGTGACGGCGCTCATCGAGCACCTGATGCGCGGGGACGGCATCGACGCGGTGGCGGGCGGCAACATCGGCACGGCGCTCAGCGAGGTGGCCCTGCGCGAGCCCCAGCCGGCGTGGGCCATCGTGGAGTGCAGCTCGTTCCAGCTGGGGGGCATCCGCCACTTCAATCCGAAGATCGGCGTGCTGACGAACCTGGCCCCGGACCACCTGGACTGGTACCCGGACCTGGAGGCGTACTACGCGGACAAGGCGCGGATGTACGTCAACGCCTCCGCCGACAGCCTGTGGATCCTGAACGCGGAGGACGAGCGCGCGGCCACGCTGCTGGGCGACGCGCCGGGCACGCGCCTGTACTTTCGCGCGGAGACGCCGCCGGACTCGGAGGACGAGCTGGGCGGATGGGTGTCGAGCGGCACGCTGGTGATCCGCACGGAGCCGGGACGCACCGAGCGGGTGATCCCCGCGGCGGGGCTGCAGATCCTGGGGCCGCACAACATCGCCAACGCGCTGGCGGCGGCGCTGGCCGCGCGGCTGGCGGGCGCATCGCTGGAGGGGATCGCGGAGGGGCTGCGCACGTTCCAGGCGCCGCCGCACCGCCTGCAGCCCGTGGCCGACGTGGACGGCGTGCTGTGGGTCAACGACAGCAAGGCCACCAACATCGCGTCCACGCGGGTGGCCGTCCGCGGCATGACCCGGCCGACGGTGCTGCTGCTGGGCGGCAAGCACAAGGGCGAGCCGTACACGGAGCTGCTGCCGGACCTGGCGGGCCACGTCCGCGCGGTGATCGCGTACGGCGAGGCCGCGCCGCTCATCGTGGCGGACCTGGAGGGCAAGGCGCCCGTGGAGCGCGTGGACGGCCCGTTCGAGGACGTCGTCCGCCGCGCGCGGGAGAGGGCGCACGAGGGTGACGCCGTGCTGCTGAGCCCGGCGTGCAGCAGCTTCGACATGTTCAGGAACTACGAGGCGCGGGGAGAGCGCTTCGCCCAGCTGGCCCGGGAGGGGCGCGCAGGATGACGAGCATCGCACTGGGATGGCGCCGCAAGCGCACGGCCGCCGCGCCCGCGCAGCCGGCCGTGACGCCGCGCGAGCGCGCGCCCAGCCGGGCGCCCGCCGCCGTGCGCGAGGAAACGTGGGAGATGCGCGCCCTGGTGGCGCTCACGCTGGCCGCGTTCGCCTTTGGGCTCACGGAGATGTACAGCGCCAGCTCGTTCCTGGCCGCCAGCAACGGGCTGCCGGGGCACTACTTCGCCTGGAAGCAGCTCACGGGCGCGGTGATGGGCGCCGTGATCGCCATCGCCCTGGCGAGGATGGACTACCGCCGCTGGCGCCGCATCGCCTGGCCCATGCTGCTGGCGGTGACGGCCATGCTGGTCCTCGTCGTCATGCCGGGGACGGAGGCCATCGCCCCGCGGGTGAACGGCGCGCGCCGCTGGCTGAACGTGGGCATCCAGTTCCAGCCGTCGGAGTTCGCCAAGATCGCCGTCATCGCGTGGACGGCGGCCCTGGCCGTCAAGAAGGCCGACAAGCTGCACTCGCTGAGCAAGGGCCTCATGCCCTTCCTGGTGGTGTGGATGCCCATCGTGCTGCTGGTGCTCAAGCAGCCCAACATGAGCGCGGCCCTGCTGATCGTCCTCCTCGCGGCGCTGGTGCTGTTCGCGGGCGGGGCGCGCATCGGCCACTTCATCCTGCTGGGGCTGCTGGCCGTGCCCGTGCTGTGGAAGCTCATCGAGGGCGAGGGCTACCGCGCGCGCAGAATCGCGGCATTTCTCGACCCGATGCACGACACGGGCGGGGTGAGCTACCAGATCCACCAGTCGCTCATCGCCATCGGCAGCGGCGGCTTGAGCGGGGTGGGCTTCGGCGAGAGCCAGCAGAAGTACGGGTTCCTCCCCGAGCCGCACAACGACTTTCTCTTCTCCATGATCGCGGAGGAGTGGGGGCTGCTGGGCATTTTGGCGTGCGTGGTGATCTTCGCCGGCTTCCTGGTGGTGGGCTACCGCATCGCGGCGCGGGCGCCGGACCGCTTTGGCTACCTGCTGGCCATCGGGATGACGAACCTGATCGCCGTGTCGGCGTTCCTGCACATGGGCGTGGCCCTGGCGCTGCTTCCGACGACGGGCGTGGCGATGCCGTTCATGTCCTACGGCCGGTCGGCCCTGCTGACGGCGTTCGCGGCGGTGGGCATCCTGCTCAGCGTGGCGCGCGCCTCCGACGGACGGGAGGTGGCGCGAT
>NZ_DASURI010000116.1:0-7810 GCF_036280135.1 Longimicrobium sp. | reverse complement strand
GGGGGCAGGCAGACGGCGACGCCCTCGCCCGCGTCCGCCAGCGCCGCGCGCAGGGGGGCGGCCAGCGGATGGTCCGCGGGCGCGATCACCCGCCATCCGCCGCCCCCGCGCGGGGCATGGGCGGCGCGCGGCAGGGGGGATTTCACCCACTGGACGGCAAAGGCGCGCACCCAGGGCGCGAGGCCGGGCGGATCGGCGTCCTCCGCGTCGCCCGCGGGCGCGGCGCCGGCGGTCTTCGCCAGCGCCGCCAGGGCGCGGGCCACGCCGGCCACCGTGGCCGTGGCGTACTCCGTGGGCGCGGCGGGGGGCGCCAGGCCCAGCCGCCGCGCCGCGCGCGCCACGAGCTCGCCCACGGTGATGGAGTTCAGGTGCAGGTCGCCCAGCAGCCGGTGGTCGTCCAGCACGGCCGTCACCGGCAGCTCCGTCCGCTCGGCCACGAGCACGCGGACCACCTCCAGCGCCGACCCGCCGTCCGCTGCCGGTCCCGCCGATTCAGTCGATTCGGTTGATTCGGCTGATTCGGTCGATTCAGCCGATCCCGCCGATTCGGCCCATTCAGCCGATCCCGTCGATCGGGTCCGTTCGGCCCATTCCGCCAATTCCGCCGACGCGGATGCGTGCGCGTCCGCCGCCGCGGCGGATGCCGGCTCCGCGGGGGTGCCGCCGTCCACCGGGGCCAGCTCGCAGGGGTTCGCCAGGAAGCGGGGGCGGCGCGCGAGGTCGATGGGACGCGCGAAGCGGTCCGC
Organism: Longimicrobium sp.; assembly: GCF_036280135.1. GTDB lineage: Bacteria > Gemmatimonadota > Gemmatimonadetes > Longimicrobiales > Longimicrobiaceae > Longimicrobium. The sequence continues at coordinate 7,064 of NZ_DASURI010000116.1, read as the reverse complement.
GTACAGCGCCTCCAGCCGCACGGGCGCGCCCAGCGCCCACGCGACCGCGGCGGCGCGCAGGGTGCCGCCCAGCGACGGGCCGCAGGCGTCCATGGCCACCACGGGCGCGTCCACCGTCTCCGCCGCCAGCGTGCTGAGCGCGTGCCCCGGCCCGGCCTCGATCCACAGGTCCGCCTCGTTCGCCACGGCGCGCAGGGCGTCCAGGAAGAGCACGGGCGCCGTTACCTGCCGCACGAGCACGCCGCGCGGGTCGTCCTCCGCCTGCAGCGGGCGGCCCAGCACGGTGGACGAGACGCGGCGCCGCGGCGCACTCACCCGCTCGCCCGCCAGGTGCTCCGCCAGCGCCGCCGCCGCGGGGGCCACGAGGGGGGAGTGAAAGGCGTGGGACACGCGCAGCGGCTGCACCTCCCACCCCAGCGACCGCGCGCGCTCCGCCACCCCCTCCACCGCCTCCGCCGTCCCGGCCACGACCGTCCGGCGGGGCGCGTTCACCCCCGCCACGACGGCGCCGGAGCCGTCCAGCAGCGCCTCCACCGCCCCCCGCGGCGCGCCCAGGCTGGCCATGGCGCCGGGCCGGCCGTTCAGCGCGCCCATGGCGGCGCCGCGGACGGCGGCCGTGCGCAGCAGCGCGTCGCGGTCCAGGGCGTCCGCCCAGTGCAGCGCCACCAGCTCACCCAGCGAGTGTCCCACCGCCACGTCTCCCGCCACCCCCAGCGCGTCCAGCACGGCCAGGGCGGCCACGGAGGCGCGGGCGATGGCGGGCTGCGCCACCTGCGTCGCCACCCCGTCCGCCCCGGCGGGGGGCGCGTCCCCGTAGAGCGCGGCCACGGCGTCGAAGCGGCGGCGCAGGGCCCCGCCGTCCAGGTGGGCCGGCGAGCCCTGGCCGGGAAAGAGCAGGCCGATGCGCGGCGGGGCGGCATCCGCGTCCCCCACGCGCAGGAACAGGCCGCCGCGCGCGTCCAGCCGCCGGCCGATGCCGGACCCCAGCCACCCCGCGACGGTCTCCAGCCCGCGCGCCAGCTCCTCCGGCGTGGCCGCGACGACGGCCGCGCGCGCCCGTCCCTCCCCCGCCCCGCGCTGCAGGTGCACGGCCAGGTCCGCCAGCTCCGCCCGGCTCAGCGCCGGCACGGCGGACGCCATCCGCCCGATCTCCCGGCGCAGCGCGTCCCCGTCCTCGGCCGCGAGGACGAACAGCTCCGCGTCCTGGGGGGAGCGGAGCAGCGTGCGCACGGGCGCGGGGAGCGACGCGCGGCGCTCCAGGGCCGTGCCCTCCATCACCACGTGCGCGTTGATCCCCCCGAAGCCCATGGCGCTCACGGCCGCCCGCAGGGGCGCGTCCGCCGGCCACGGCTCGCCGGCCGCGGGGGCGCGCAGGACGCGGGGCTCGCGCAGCAGCTCGGGATGCGGCTCTCCGCAGCCGGTGGCGGGAGGGATGACCTGCGCGTGCAGCGCCATGGCCGCCTTGACGAGGCCCGCCACGCCCGCCGCCGCCTTGGTGTGGCCGATGACGGCCTTGACGGAGCCCACGGCCGCCGGGGTGGACGCGCCGCCCTCGCGCCGGGCGCGGGTGATGACGCGCAGCTCCGTGGCGTCGCCCACCTCCGTGCCCGTGCCGTGCCCCTCGAAGTACGCCACCGTCTCCGGCCCGAAGCCCGCCCGCGCGTAGGCGCGGCGAAAGGCCAGCAGCTGCCCCGCCTCCTCCGGCCGCGTGAGCCCGCCGCTGCCGTCGGACGACACCCCCCAGCCCCGCAGCAGCGCGTAGGCGGGGAGCCGGCGGGCCAGCGCGTCCGCGTAGCGCATCAGCACGACGAACGCGCACCCCTCGCCGGGCCAGAAGCCGGCGGAGCGCGCGTCGAACACGCGCATCTCGCGGTCCGCCAGGGCGCCCGTCCGCGCGAAGCCCACCAGCTCGAACGGGTCCAGGCTCAGGTCCACGCCCCCCGCCACGACCACGTCCAGGTCCCCCGCCGCCAGCGCCGAGCACCCCTGCGCCACGGCCAGGAGGGACGACGCGCACGCCCCGTCCACCGTGTACCCGCCGCCCTTGAGGTCAAAGTGGTTGCAGATGCGCCCCGCGATGGTGTTCGACAGCCCGCCGGCCAGCGTCTCCTCGCCCACGGGGGGGAACGGCGCCTTGTAGCGCGCCTCCGCGGCGGACAGGAATGCGCGCCGCGCCTCCGCGTCCCATCCCGCGTCCGCCAGCTCCGCGTCCACCACCCGCCGCACGTACGGCCAGCGCAGCCGCAGGAGCCCGGCGCGGCTGAACTCGCCCGTGAGCGAGTTGCCCACGAGGACGCCGGCGGACTCGCGCGGCAGCCCCTCCGCGTCCGGGAACCCCGCGTCGGCCAGGGCCGCCGCGGCCACCTCCAGGGCCAGCCAGTGCGCGGGGTCCGCCGCGCGCCAGGCGGAGCCGGAGACGCGAAAGCGCACCCGGTCGAACGCCCAGTCCTCCAGCACGGCCGCCTGCGTGACGTACGTCCGGTCCGCGGCCGCGCGGCTGGGCGAGCCGTAGTCCGCCAGGCGCAGCCGCTCGCCGGGGATGCGGCGAAAGGCGCGGCGCCCCGCCAGCACGTTCTCCCACAGCTCCGCGGGAGTGCGGGCGCCGGGATAGCGGCAGGCCATCCCCACCAGGGCAATGGAGGGCGTGCTCACGGCTCGCGCTCCGCCAGCACCGCGTCCGGCGACGGAACCCGCAGCCCCACCAGGGCCGGCGCGGGGATGCGCCCCACGGGAACCTGCGCGGGCGCGGGCAGGGCCGCCGGCACGCGCAGCCACGCCCACGCCCCCCGCGCCGCGCAGACGAGGGACAGGGCGAAGAAGAGCCCGAACACCACGTGCGCCACCATCAGCGCCCCGTACGCGGCGGCCACCGACAGGCCGAACGCCACCTGCGCGCGGGGCGCGGAGGGCGTCGTGGCGGGGTCCGTCACCATGTAGAAGGTGAAGAGGATGAAGGCCACGCCCGTCATGGGCAGCCACGCGGCGGCCAGGGGCGCGCCCAGGGCGAAGTGGCGCACGGCGGCCTGCGCCGCGAACCCGCCCAGCCACGCCGCGACCAGGGGCAGGCGGTGGGTAAAGCGCGCGTTGAGGAACGTCCCCGTGCAGACGATGAGGGCCGGCAGGGCCCAGTCGCCCACCCGGTCCAGCCCCTCCGTGAACTGGTACGGCTGCGCGATCCCCACCCAGGGAAAGAGGAGCAGCGTGGCCGTGATGCCCAGGTTGGAGGGATTGAAGAAGTGCCGCGCCCCCCGCGACGCGGGAAGGCGAAAGAGGGCCTTGGAGGCGATGGCGGCGGACGCCGCGAAGGCCACCACCATCCACCGCGCGTTGGCGTACAGCAGCATGGCCACGGCCAGGCCGGAGATGTGGGCGGACAGGAAGAAGTCCACGCGCGTTTGCCAGCCGCCGCGCCAGCGGGGGGGACGGCGGGCCGCGCGGGCCTCTACGCCCTCCAGCAGCGCCTCCGTCAGGTACGCCGCCGCCAGGGCGACGAACGGGTGCGCCCACGCCTGCTCAAAGCCGAGCACCGTGTGGCCCAGCAGGTTCAGGACGGTGATGGCGACGGCGAACCGCCGCAGGCCGCCCAGGCGGACCGCGTCCCGGCCGGGAGTGTCAGGCATCGCTCCCTCCCGTGGCCGGCGCTCCCAGGACGACCGTGTGCCATCCCGGCCCCACGCGCAGCGTCTCCGTCCTGGTCCGTCCGCCCGCGTCCCGCCAGCGCAGCTCCACCCGCAGCACGGCGTCCGCCGGCAGGTCGCCCAGCCCCCAGTGCAGCCCCGGCGCGCGCTTGCCCGAGTGCCCGTTTCCGCCGTCCACCTGCCCCACCCGCACGGAGCCGTCCGGCAGCCGCACCGTGGCGGCCGCGCCCACGGCGGGGCGCGCGCGCAGGCCGGCCGGGTGCCCGGCGCGGACGGTGGTCCGGGGCGGCCCGTCGCCGGCGGGGAGGAGGAGGTGAAGGCCCAGGAAGGCGCCGGGGCGGGGCGCGTCGTTGCGGTAGAAGCGGGAGACGTCCCACTGGTTGGCCACGGCCAGGTCCAGGTCGCCGTCGCCGTCCACGTCCGCCGTGGCGATGCCGCGCGTGACCTGCGCCGTGCCCAGCCCCACGTCCGCCGCCAGGTCGTAGTACCGCCCGTCCCCCGCGCGCACGAAGAAGCGCGGGTGGTCGCGGCCGCTCAGGTCCGCGTCGCCGGCCGTGAAGCGGTGCCAGCTGCGGGGGTCGGAAAGGAGCTGGTCGTTGCCCATGGCGATCTCGTGCAGCTCCGGCCAGCGGTCCGCCCGCCCCCGCACGAAGCCGATGGCCTGCACGGCCTCGGGAACGCCGTCGTTGTCGAAGTCGGCCAGCCGCGACTCCCATCCCCAGCTGCTGCGGGACAGGCCCAGGGGCTCGCTGCGGTCCGTGAACGGGGCGATGCCGCGCCGCAGGTCGTCCGTCCGCCCGGTGTTGATCCAGGCGAAGTGGCTTTCCTCCAGGGCGTACTCGCCGGCGATGTTGCTCACGTAGATGTCCAGCCGCCCGTCCCCGTCCAGGTCCGCGAAGTCCACCCCCATCCCCTTGAACGAGTCGCGGCCCAGCACCTTGGAGCGCGGCGTGCCGAACGTGCGCCGCCCCTCCAGCAGGGTAAAGCGGGGCGCGCCGGGCCGCGAGTCGTTGCGCAGCAGCCGGTCGGGCCCGAAGTCGTTGGCGAAGTACAGCTCCGGCAGGGCATCGCCGTCCAGGTCCGCCGCGCCCACGGCCAGCGTCCACGCGTGCGCCACGTCACGGCCAAGGACGCCGGGCACGTCGCGGAACCGCGCGGGGCCGGACCACAGCAGCACGCGGTTGCGGCCGCCGTTGAAGCCGCGCGACATGGAGTGCTGCATGTGCTCGCGGCCGTCCGCCGCCGCGTCCAGGATCCGCGCCCCGTCGGGGAAGTAGTTGCCCACGACGAGGTCCGCGTGGCCGTCGCCGTCCACGTCCGCGAACGTCGCGGCGTTGGTGAACCAGCGCTCGCCGCCCTCCGCCACCTCCGCGCGCGCGTAGCCCTCCGCCGACATGGCCGCGCCGCGGCGGCGCAGAAAGGCCACGGGGGTGCGTCCCCAGTAGTAGACCAGCAGGTCCGTGGCCCCGTCCTCCGTCACGTCGCCGGGCAGGCAGCCCATGGGCGCCATGGTGGCGGCGTCGTACGGCAGGGGCGCGGCGTCCAGCGCGAACGGGGCGTAGCGGTCGCCCGTCCCCGGCACGGGCGAGACGATCACCTGGTCCGTGCGGGGGTCCACGTGGCAGGCGTCGTTGGGCAGCCCGTCGCCGTCCGCGTCGGCCAGGGCCACGCCCGCGCCCACGGACGAGATCCACGCCTCGATGCGGCGCAGGCTGGGGTGCACGGGGCGCACCGACCTCGATTGCGCCCCCGCCAGCTGCGGAAGGGGAAGGGCCGTGAAGCGAAAGCGCCCCGCCATCCGCGCCCGCTCGCCGCCGTCCAGCGAGGGCAGCCGCGCCATCCCGTACAGCGAGGCGACCACGAGCAGGGCCACGATCCGCCGCGCGTGGCGCCGCAGTGCGTCCGCGAGAACCTTCCTCATGCGCGGCTCCTGTGGGCAAAGTGGTCCTGGAGGCGGATCCGCCAGACCTCGTAGGCCGGCAGGGCTCCGCGGGGGGCCAGGCCGTCGCGCGCGGTGACGGTGAGCGCGGCGGCGCGGTCGGCGGACAGGCCGCAGAGGATGCGGCAGGCGCGGTTCGTGTGGGGGGCAGGGTTGCCGGCGCGGCGCCGGGCCTCGGCCGCGAAGGCGGCGCCCTGCGCCAGGGCGGCGCGGTTGGCGCCGGCGGCGGACGCGAGCCCGGCGGCCTCGTCCCCGTCGGGACCGCCGGCGTAGGCGCAGGCCAGCCCGGCGCCGCTCCACAGGGCCTCGCGCCGCACCGGGGGGAAGGCGGCGATGGCGCGGCCGATGCGCACGGGGTCCGCCCCGTGGACGAACCAGAGCGCGCGCCCCAGCCCCTGGTCAAACGCGTTCAGGGCGTAGCCCGACAGGCGCGGCGGGCGGGCGCGGGTGTCGGCGTAGCGGCGGGGGTGAAAGTAGCCCTCGTGAAAGCCGTAGCCGTCCGCGGCCAGCCACCCCAGCAGGGGGTCCATCCCCCGGGGCACGCCGTCCATCCGCCGGCGCAGGCGGGCCAGGGCCCACCCCGCGCCCACGTGCACCATGTAGGCGTGCGCCGCCCCCGCCCCGCGCAGGAACGCCGCGAGCCGGCCGCGGCGCCACGGGGTCAGCGCGTCCAGCAGCGCCAGCGCCATGGCCGCGCCCTCGTACGCGAACCCGCGCAGGAGGGAGGGCGTGGCGTCCAGCCGCGCGCCCAGCGCGCCCGCGTCCTCTTCCAGCGCGGCGTGGTAGCCGTCCAGGAAGGTGAGCCCCACCCCTTCCAGCCGCTCGCGCGCGGCGGGGGTGGAGGCCGTGAAGCCGCGCCGGGCGAACGTGGCCTCGGCGGGGTCGATGCCCAGCAGGCGGCGCAGCGGGCGCGGGGCGCCCCCCGCCCGCGTCCCCGTCAGGGGCAGCGGCGCGGCGGACGGCAGGGAGACCGGCACGGATGGGGGCATCGGCGGTCGACGGTGGGGCGTGGTGCGGATGGCGCCGTGAGGCGTTGAGGCCTCCCTTTCCAGACAAGGTCCGTACCCATTTTTCCGCGGCCCCGGCGGGCGCGCTCCACCTTCCGTCCCGGGGCCGGTTTACGCGCGGTGGAGGGTCCCCCGGCGGCGCGGCGGGGTGTGCGCGGGGATGCACGGACGCGGGGGGGCGGGTGTGCAGCGTCCGCACACCTGGAGCGGGGCGCCGGCGCGGCGGCCGGCTCCGCGCGACCGGGCTCGCACCTCCCCGAAAACCCCGGGGGAGGTTTCAACCCGGATCCGGAAAGCAGCTGTCTTCCTGGGGGTCCTCACGAACTCGACCGCGCCGGATGCATGTAACCCCGAAGGATCTTCCCGCCCTGGCAAGGACTTGGTCCAACGGGGAAGTCCCTGCCGAGCGCCCCCTCCGGGCTCGCGGAGCTCGCCCACCTCCCCCAAAAAACCCTGGGGGAGGTTGTACGGCGCGGCTTT
>NZ_DASURI010000115.1:0-6956 GCF_036280135.1 Longimicrobium sp. | reverse complement strand
CGACATGTGACGCTCTGGCGAGTCGAAGTGTGAACGGTGTTCACCACACACTAGTCCACGGCGTCAACTACCACCAGGTACACGACCCGAAAGTGCGAAAGTGCGAAAGTGCGAAAGTGCGAAAGTGCGAAAGTGCGAAAGTGCGAAAGTGCGAAAGCAGGTACGCGTCCGCGCCGCGGGCGGATGCACGTACGTCGATCGGGGCGCCGCGCTGAAGGCACGTCGCAAATGCTTGCACGGCATATTGTTTGCCACCGTCACAGGCCGGGGGGAGAGAGACGGGAGCCTGTAACAGGAAGGTGCAGATGGCGGACGATCTGAACGGCAAGGCCACCCACCTGGGCGGCAAGCTCAAGGAAGGGCTCGGCGACCTGCTGGGAGACCGGCAGATGAAGACGGAAGGCCGGCTGGAGCAGGTCGAGGGCGTGGCCGAGCAGGACGCGGCCCGCGCCGAGGAGGAGCTGCGCGAGGCCAATGCGCGCCGCCTCGCGGCCGAGCAGGCCCAGCGCAACAACCGCATCTGACGGCGCTCCGCCGGATGATCGGATGATGAACGGCCGCCTCCACGGTGGGGGCGGCCGATCTTCATCGTGGATCGGGACGCGCTGGTTCTGCAGTTCTCCCCCTCCCCCGCGAAGCGGGGGCAGGGGGCCGAGGGGAGGGGGCCCTCGCCCGTGAGGCGAGCCATCCATGGTGCAGGATCCGGGTTCTCCCCACGCTCCGCGCGGTCCGTCCCCATCCGCTGAGATCCGTTCTCCCGCCTCGCGATACGCATCCGGCGCACTCCATGCATGACCCGCCGCGGCGAGAATGCGAGAACGGACCCGGGACGCGGGAGAAGCGTGATGCACAAGGTGCGCGTGGTGCGGTCGTACTACGACCAGTCGGAGCCGTACGTGGGACGCGTGGGCGAGGTCATCGGCCACTGGGGCGCCGACAACAACGAGAGCGGCCGCGACGGCTTCATGGTGCAGTTCGAGGACGGCACCGTCGTCGGGTTCTCCGAGAACGAGGTGGAAGACGTGGGCGACGAGGCGGAGGGCGCCGCCCCGGCCTCCGCCGAGGACTCCGTTCCCGGCATCGGCTGATCCGTCGCGCGTCGTCCCGGGGTCCACGAGAAAGGCCCGCTTCCTCGAGAGGGAGCGGGCCTTTTCGATTCGCGATCAGCGGATGCGGATCAGTTCTCCGGGATGGTCAGCTTTTGCCCGGGCTGGATCTGCTCGCCCTCCGACAGGTCGTTGGCGCGGCGCAGGCTGTCCACCGTGGTCTCGTAGCGGCGGGCAATGCCCCACAGCGTCTCGCCGTCGCCCACCGTGTGCTCGCGCCGCCGCGACGCCGTCCCGCCCGACTGGCTGCCGTTCGACGTGGAGCCCGACCGCGCCGCGGACGAGCTCGACGATGAACGCTCCGAAGACGACGCAGACGCACGCTCGCCCGACGGGCGGCTGGAGGACGGCGTGCTCGGCCGGCTGCCGCTGGATTCCGGGCGCGCCGTGGTGGCCGTGCGGCCGGTGCCGGACTCGCTTCGTGCCGTGCCGGCCGTCGCGGACGACGCGCGGGGGATGCGCAGCGTCTGGCCGGGGCGGATGGTCTCGGAGCCCATGTCGTTGGCCTCCCGCACCGCGTCCACCGTGGTTTCGTATCGGCGCGCGATGCTCCACAGCGTCTCGCCGTCTTCCACCGTGTGCGTCCGCGCGGACGAAGACGATCCCTCGCTCCGCCGCGCCGTCGAGCTGGACGAGGACGAGCTGGAGGAGGACGATGCCGGCTGCTCGCCGCTCGCCCGGCTGGATCCGCTCTCCGACGACCGCCGCGTGGACGAGGATGCAGATTCCGACGATCCGCCGCGCCGCTCCGTCGACGCGTTCCGCTCCGACGTGCTCGATCCGCTCCGCCGCTCGGACGAGGCGGAGGACGACGCGCGCTCGCCGCCCGCCCGGCTGGACGAGCCCTCCGACGACGAGCGGCGCGACGAGGTGGCGGATTCGGACGATCCGCTGCGCCGCTCCGAAGATGACGCGTTCCGCTCGGACGAGGTGCTCGATCCGCTCCGGCGCTCCGAAGATGACGCGCTCGTCCGCTCCGACGACTCCCGCGTGGACGACGCGGACTCGGACGTGCCGGCGTTCTCGGGCGTGTCGCCCAGCACGCGCGGGCCGGACCGGCGCGACTCGCCGCGGGCTACGCGCTCCACGGGGCGCGCGTTCAGCACGCGGGCCGCGTCGGCGTACAGGCGCAGCTGCGTGCCGGCGCGCAGGTTGTCCGTGTTGGCCGACAGGTTCAGCGAGCGGATCTGCTCCGTCGTCAGCCCCGACAGCGTGGCCAGCTGCCCCAGCGACTCGCCCTCGCGAACGCGGTACGTTCCGAATCCGCCGCGCTGGCGGAACTCGGACGCCGCGAAGGCCTGCTGCAGGGCGCCGCCCTGGCCGGCCGGCACCCACACCCAGTAGTTGCGGGGCGCCACCTGGCGGTAGATGTGCGGATTCATCTCCGTCAGCTCGTTCACCGGCAGGTTGCCCACCTGCGCCAGCACGCTCAGGGGCGTGGCCAGGTCCACCCGCACGCTGTCGTACGCGAACCGCCGCACGATGCCCGGCGCCGGGAACCCGAAGCGCACGGGGTCCTTGGCGATGATGGTCGTCGCGTACAGCCGGGGGACGTAGCGCCGCGTCTCCTGCGCCAGGTCACCGCGGTTGGCCAGGTCCCAGAAATTCGACGCGTTGAAGCGGCCGAGCCCGCGGTTGATGCGGCCCTCGCCGGCGTTGTACGCGGCGGCGGCCAGCGACCAGTCGCCGCGGAACCGGCGGTGCAGGTCGCGCAGGTGGCGCGCGGCGGCGTGCGTGGAGCGCACGGGGTCCATCCGCTCGTCCACCAGCGAGTCGATGCGCAGGCCCATCCCGCGGCCCGTGGCGGGCATGAACTGCCACATGCCCACGGCGCCCGCGTGGCTGCGCACGGTGGGCCGGTAGCCGCTCTCGATCATCCCCAGGTGGCTCAGGTCGCGCGGCACGCCGTACGACGCGAACACCTCGCGCACGAACTCGTGGTACGGCGCGGCGTTGCGCAGCCAGCTGCCCACCACGTCGTGCCGCTGGTAGACCAGGAACTCCAGCTCGTTCCGGACCGAGAGGTTAGCCTCCATCGGCAGGTCGTACGCCGCGCCGCCCAGCAGGTCGGCCCCGATGGGCGCCGCGGACGTGCTCGTGGGCGCCGCCTGCTCGATGGGGGTGATCTCCTCGATGGGCGGGGCGGGCGGCGCCACGGGCGGAGCGGGCTCCGGCGCGGGCGTCGTGCGTACGGGCGCGCGGCCCGGTCCGCACGCGGCGGCGGACACGAGCACGAAAAGGCCTGCGATGGTCTTTCGATGCATCGGCACTTCCCGATCTGGTCTTGCAGGATTGCGGACGGCGGGGCGGCCGGCAGGCGGCCATGAACGGCGAAAGTAGCGCGGCGCCGCCATTTAGGCCAGAGTGTCGCCCGTGCACTATGTCGTCGTCGGCGCGGTGGAGCCGGCATCCGGCCGAGCGAGTGAACTCGCCGCAACGACAGCGGAAAGCCCCGCAAACTGCGCGGGGCTTCAACGGCTCGCATCGGGCGGGCCCGAGCGCGATGGAGGGATCGAGACGTCGGCGGAGCCGATGCGGGCGCGTCGCGGCGCGGTGGCAAATCCTCGGCGGGCATGGCGCGGTCCCAGCCGGAGCGAATGAATTCGCCGCTGGAACGGCACGAAGTCCGCCGTCGCGGACTGCACCGCGGCCCTCTCGCGGTGGAGCCGCGCCCCTCCGCCGGGTCTGTCCCGTGTTGGTGGTTGAAGCCCTGTTCGCATCGCGCGTCAGCGCGAGACAGGGCTTACCGCAGTCGTAGCGGCGGCTTTAGCCGCTCAGGCTGGGGGACGACGCCCACATCTGTCCGTCATCCCACCCGCCCGTGCTCGTACAGCTCGCACAGGCGCTTCACGTAGTCCGCCTCGCGCTGGGCGTCGGCCTCGGGGCCCAGGGTCAGGCCGCGCAGCACGCGCCAGCGGTGGAACGCCAGCTCGCTGGCCACGCGGTGCAGCTCCCGCCGCGCGCGCCAGTGCGGAATGCCGCCGCGCCTCCACGCCGTGAGGCTCGCGCCCATCCGCGTGCGCACCTGGCACAGGCACTCCAGCTCGTCGTCCGTCAAAATGCCGTCGCCCACCAGGGGCCCCAGGTGCTCACGCAGCACGCGCCCCTCGCGGCGCAGCGACAGGTAGATCATCGTCAGCACGCCCACGAACGCGGGCAGCATCACCATCACGTACAGCGCGAAGAACCAGCCGTCGAAGCTGGCGGCCATGTTCCACAGCGAGTGCAGCGCGATGGCCACCGTGAGCCCCAGGAACGGCGCCGCCCAGCTGCGCCCCTGCCCGTGCCGCTCGCGCACGATCCCCAGCCCGATGCCGAACATGCTGGTGAACAGCGGATGCGCGAACGGCGACACCATGCCGCGCAGAAAGAACGTGACCACGGAGCTTTCCGCGCCCTCGGCGATGGAGGCGCCGTAGTACTGCACGTTCTCGATCATGGCGAAGCCCAGCCCCACCATGGCCGCGTACACCACGCCGTCCACCACGCCGTCGAACTCGTCCTTGAGCTCGCGGAACAGGATGAGCAGCGCAAACCCCTTCGCCAGCTCCTCCACCACCGGCGCCGTGACGATGGTGCCGAACCACTCCGCCGCGTCGGGCCCCGCCACGGCGGCCAGCAGGTCCTGGCTTACCATGTTCACCATCAGCGCCACGAACACGGCCACGGTGGCGCCCCACGCGAACGTCTGCCACAGCGTCTGCGCCGGCTCCGGCTCGAACCGGTCCAGCCACAGGGCCAGCACCACGTACACGGGCACGGGCACCACGGCCACGATGAAGCCCGCTCCGAACGCCTTGAGCCCCAGGTCGCCCGCGATGAGCCCTAGGCTGATGGCGCCGCAGATGATCGCCACACGCGTGAGCATGGGGTGCGGCTGCGCCTGCGGCATCACAAGGGGAATGCGCGCGGCGGGGCGGGGGATGTCCCGTTCTTCGGCGGCCATCAGGGGTCGGTTGCGGACGGTCCTGCGAAAAGTCAGAGCGTTCCGAACATCTTCGTCAGCACCTCGCGGCGGTAGTCGAAGATGGATTCCAGGCGCGGCGTCACCAGCAGCGGACGCACGGGCCCGGCGCCGGGGGGCAGGGCGTAGCTCACGATGTCGCCCACCTCCACGCCGCCGGGAAACTCGCGAAAGAGGTGCTGGTGATGCCAGAAGCGGTAGGGCCCGAATCGCTGCTCGTCCACGAACAGCCGGCCCTCGTCCACGTGCGTGATCTCCGTCACCCAGGTCACGGGCACGCCCAGCAGCGGCCGCACGCGGTAGGTGATGATCATCCCCGCGTACATGCGCTCCGGCAGCTTCGACGTGACCTCGAAGCCCATGCTGGGCGGCGTGATGCGGGCCAGGTTGCGGGCGTCGGAGAAAAAGTCCCACGCCGTCTCCAGCGGGATCGGGAGCCGCTGCTCCCGCTCCAGTGTGTACAGCTTCATCCGCCTCCCCCTCCCCGTTCCCGTGCGTCCACGCCGGCCCCCGCGCGCGAAATCTATCGCCCCCGCGCCGTTCTGTCGCGGGGCGGCCGCGCCGGCTTGAACGTACGATCCCGAGCGGTGTTCGTGGAAGTGTCCGTCATGGGGCCGATCTGCCCGCCGAGGGTACGCGCCTGGCGGCATCATCGGATTGGGGGATCCGCGCGGTTCCCCGCACCGGTACGATCCCCTGTTCCCAGCGCTCACGAGCATCTTGCACTTTCGGTTTATATTCGGTAAGTTGTCGGCCCGTGTCGATGACCAATGCGCGTGCGAAAGGTGAGGGAGGATGCCGATGATCGGGGGAGAGCTGGCCGCGGAAGCGGCACTGGACGGCCGTCACATCGCGACGGATGCCCGCGACCTGGGCTGGGTGACGGACTGGCTGTACGGTGATGCGGCGCTTCCGTCCGCGCCCCTGCCGCCGCGCGAGCCCGCGCATCCCCGCCGCGCGCCCGTGCACGCCGAGGCGCCCCTGTACGCGGAAGTTCCCACGGCGCGGCCCACGCCGGCGCGGCGCCGCGCGAGACGCCGCTCGCGGCAGCTGGCGCTTCTCTGAGCGTCCCCGCTTGCCGCGAACGGGCGTGGTCCGGAGATTCCATGATGCGTCCACGCACGGGCGCACAACGGAATCGGGGCAAGGGGCGGAATGACGCAGAGAACGCTGCTGGTGGGGCTGGCCCACCCGGACGATGAGGTAGGCGCGGCGGGGACCATCCTGGCGCAGAAGGCGCGCGGTGATCGCGTGGTGGTGGTGTGGCTCACCCGCGGCGAGATGACCGAGGCGTTCGGCCCGCTGTCCGCCGCGGAGGTGGCCGCGCGCCGCGAGGAGCACGGCCGCCGCGCGGGCGAGATCCTGGGCGTGGAGACGCGCTTTCTGGACCTGCCGGACTGCGGCGTGCACGCCACGCCCGAGGTGGGCCACCGCGTCGCCAAGCTGCTGACGGAGATCAAGCCCGACGGGCTCATCACCTGGGGCGACGCGTGGGGGCGGGGCATGCGCCATCCCGACCACCAGGCGTCGGGGCAGATCTTTCGCGATGCCATCACCCTGGCGCGCATTGCCAAGGTGGTGAGCCCGGCCACGCCGCACCGGGCCTACGTGCCCGTGTTCACCTACCGCGGCGCGTACTCCAACCTGCCGCCGGTCGCTGTGGACGTGGAGCCGTACGTGGACACCATCCACGAGCTGGCGCGCTTCTACCGCGAGAACATCGGGTTCGGCGATCCGCAGTGGCTGGAGCAGCGCCTGCGGCTCGCGGGGCAGCCGTACGGCCTGCGCTACGCCGAGGTGTTCGACGCGTGGGAGACGCAGGCGGGCGTGGTGAAGCACATCATCCCAGCCGCCCCTTCCGAGGGCGAGTATCCCCACCCCGATCG
>NZ_DASURI010000114.1:0-5603 GCF_036280135.1 Longimicrobium sp. | reverse complement strand
GGTGCCGGACGGCGAGGGCGTGCTCGCCGCGCTGGTGGGCCACGAGCCCGATCTCGCGGCGCGAGCCCCCGTGCTCCGGGTCCAGCGCCAGGGCGATGTCCCACTCGTCGAACGCCTTGAGCGTGTCGCCACCCTCGCGGTACAGCAGCCCCAGGAGGTAATGCGCCTCCACGTTGTCCGGGTGCTTTTCCAGCCCCCGGATGCACAGCTTGAGCGCGGCGTCGCGCCGGCCCCCGTCGCGGTACGCGCGGGCGAGCGGGAGGAACGCGAGCGAGGCGGGATCGGCCGCCACCTCCTCGCTCCACTGGCGCACCTGCGCGGGCGTGGCGGCGCTCACCGGCCCTCCTCGTCCATCACGGCCAGCAGCGAGTCCGCGGCGTCGCGGGCGCGCTCGGCGCGGCTGCGGCGCACGCGGTCGTTCGCGGCGTCGTCCAGGCGCAGGTACGTGTCCCACGACTCGCGGGCGCGGTGCAGGTCCCCCGTGTGCGCGGCCGCGAAGCCCAGGTTGTAGTGCGTCTGCCCCGCCAGCGGGTCCAGCGCCGCCGCGCGCCCCAGCGCGATGACGGCCTCGCCCCAGCGGCCCAGCCGCTGCTGCGCGTCCGCCAGCAGGCCGTAGACCTCCGGCCGGTCCGGGTGCGCGCGGGCCAGGTCGTCCAGCAGGCGCCGGGCGCGGTCCGCCGCGCCGTCGGCCAGGGCCAGCTGCGCCTCGCCCAGGGCGTCGCGCAGGGGGCGCTCCATGGGGACGGCGGACGTGGGCGCGGGCGGCGCCTCTTCCAGGATGTCGACGACGCCCGTGGCCACGAGGCCGTAGACGATCTTGGCCACGTCGAAGTCGCTGCGCCCCAGCGTCGTGGCGATCGCCTTCAAAGGACGCGTGCCGTCGATCTCCGCCAGCACCTCCCACTCGCTGGGGTGCAGGTCCAGCGTGGCCCCGTCGGGCGAATCGGCCACGAAGACGGGGATCACGCCCATGTGGGGGATCTTGGTCTCCAGCGTGCTCCACTCGTCCACCCGCCGGGCCGCCTCCATCAGCAGCGACTCGGTGGAGACGCGCACGGTCACGCCGCCGGGCGAGGCGGGCGGGCCCTCCTCGAAGCGAAAGTAGCCGTCCTTCCACTGGATGAGCTCGAAGACGATCTCCTGGATCTGGAATCGCAGCTGGCGGCGGACGTCGTCCTCCGTCACGATGCCCTGCTCCACCAGGATGCTGCCCAGCGCGCGCCCGTTGCCCTGCTGCTGCACGCGGCGCGCGGCGGCGATCTGCGACTCCGTCACCTTGCCGGCGCGCAGCAGCAGGTGCCCCAGCCGCTCGTGGGCCTGCCCCAGCTCCGCCCCCGTGACGGCGCCGCGGTCAAAGCGCACGAGCGCCGGCCGGTGCCGCCCGCCCTCGGGGGTAATGCTCAGCACGCCCGTCTTGCGCGACAGGTCCAGGAGCTGAAAGACGTCCGTGAGCGCCAGCTCGCGCAGCGGCCCTTCGATCGCCATCCGCTACACCCCCACGCCGGCATCCGTGTGGAACACGCGGGCCATGTCCAGCGCCATGGACACGTTCTGCCGCGCCGGCTCGGCGAACGGGCCGTGCGGATCGCTCTCCACGGCGTTGCGCCAGTGCTCGATGGCCTCGCGAAAGCGCCGCTCCGCCGCCGCGATGCCGCCCAGGTGAAAGTGCGCGTCCGCCCGGTCGGGGTCAAAGCGCAGCACGCGCCGAAACGCCCGCCGCCCGTCGTCGCGCCGCCCGTCGTCCACCAGCACCTGGCCCAGCAGGACCAGCGCCTCGAAGTGGTACGGGTCGCCCGCGAGGAGATCCACCAGCGCCGCCACCGCCTCGCCGAAGCGGCCCGCGCGGCGGTGCGCCATGGCCAGCAGGAACGCCGCGTCGGAGTACGTGGGCAGCACGTCCAGGGCCGCCTGGCACTCCGTGACGGCCTCGTCGATGCGCCCCGCGTTCAGCAGCAGGCGGCCGAGGTCGACGTGCGCCGCGACGAAGTCCGGGTCGATGCCCACGGCGCGGCGCAGGGCCCGCTCCGCGTCGTCCGCGCGGCCGGCGGCCACGGCGGCGCGGCCCAGGTGGCGCAGCAGCGCGGGATCGCGCGGCGACAGCTCGCACGCGCGGCTGAAGACGCGCACGGCCTCGTCCGCCTCGCCCTGCAGCACCAGCACCTCGCCCAGCACCTGCAGGTTCTCCAGGTGGTCGGCCTCGTGCCCGCGCACCTCCTCGGCCGCCTCGCGCGCGTCCGCCAGCCGGCCCAGGCGCAGGAGCGCGCGGGCGCGGCCGGCCAGAGCGCGGGCGTGGTCGGCGGACCAGGGCTGGCCCTCCAGCCGCGCGTACGCCGCGTCGAAGCGCTCCAGCGCCTCGCCGTCCAGCCCCTGGCGAAGAAAGATGTGCGCCGTGAGCAGGGCCGCCTGCACGGGGTCCGCGCCGGAGACGGCCACGCGGCGAATCTCGGCCAGGGCGCGGTCCAGCAGCCCCTTGGACAGGTAGTCCTCCGCCAGGGCAAAGGCGTCCGCCTGCGGCTCGGGCTCCTCCGCCCTGGGCTGGAGGTCGCTGAAGATGGCGTCCAGCGCGCCTTCCTCGAACGTAAAGCTCTCCACCCCCTGCTCTTCGCCGCTGATGCGCTCCGCCGCGTCCAGCTCCGGCGCCAGCACCTCGGCGTACTCGAACTGCAGGTCGATCGCCAGCTTGTAGCGCGGCGTCGTGTAGTACGGGTTGAGCTCCAGGGCGCGCTTGGTCTCGCGCAGGGCGCCCTCGAAGTCGCCCAGGTTGCTCAGGACGAACGAGAGGTTGTAGCGTGCCTCGGCGTGGTCCGGGTCCGCCTCCACGGCGCGGACGAAGGCGTTGCGGGCCTCCTCGTAGCGCCGCGTCTCCATGAGCACGGCGCCGATGCCGTTCCACGCGCCCGCCATCTCGGGGTTGGCGCGCAGGGCGGCCCGGTACGCGTCCAGGGCGGCGCCGTGGCGGCCCCGGCGCAGGTACATCAGGCCGCGGTTGCACCACGCGTCCGTGAACCCCGCGCGCAGCCGCACGGCCTCCGTGAACGAGGAATCGGCCCCGTCGGGGTCGCCGCGATGGAGACGAACGACCCCCAGGTTGTTCCACGCCAGGGCGTACGCCGGGTCCATCTCCAGCGCCCGCCGGTAGCTGGTCTCGGCGTCGTTGACGGAGCCGGACTGGTGGAGGCAGACGCCCCGCTCGTTCCACAGCTTGGGGCTGCGCTCATCCTCCGCGAGAAGGCGGTCGTACAGGTCCAGCGCCTGGCCGGCCTTGCCCTGGAGAAGGTAGACCTCCGCCATGGACTGCCGCGTGAGGCCCGGCTCCTCGCCCACCTCCAGGGCGCGGTTGAACTCGCGCAGGGCCTCCTCGTACAGCCCCTTCTGGCGGAACGCAATGCCCAGGTTGTAGTGGGCCAGCACCTCGCCGGCCGCGACTTCCGGGCGGCGCACGCGGCCCCCGACGAGCTCCTGGTACCGCGCGGACGAGTAGCGGTCCAGCGACAGGTTGGTCTGGGCCTTGGCGTAGTTGGGGTTGAGCTGGGTGGCCCGGCGCGAGCTGGCGGCGGCGCGCTCCATGTCGCCCATGTCGCCGTGGACAAAGGCCAGCACGTAGTGGGCGTCGGCCATGTCGGGGTTCAGCTCGATGGCGCGCGACAGCTCGCGCAGCGCCTCTTCGTTGAGCCCGCGGTTGTAGTACAGCTCGCCGAGGGAGAAGTGGAGGACGCCGCTGTCGGGGTCCATCTCCAGGGCCTGCTGGAACCACTCCATGGCCGCCTCGAAGTGGCCGCCGGCCTTTTCGGCCTGGCCCAGCTGGATGAGCGTGGTGAGGTCGTCGGTGTCGTACGCCAGCACGCGCTTGAGCTCCGCCACGGCCCCGGCGCTGTCGCCCGTGTTGAGGTAGGCCTGGGCCAGGCGGCGCCGCGCGGCCGTGTCGGTGGGGTCTTCGCGCAGCCGCTCGCGGAGCTCGCTGATCAGCCGGTCGTAGAAGCCGGTGTTGAAGTAGGCGATCTCCAGGTTGCGCTGGGCCACCTGCATCTTGGGGTCGATGGCCAGCGCCCGCTGGAACTGGGCGATGGCCTCCTCGTACATCCCCTTGTTGAAGTACAGGACGCCCAGGTTGTTGTGCGCGCCCGCGTCGGCCGCGTCGATGCGCTGGGCGAAGCCGCGGAGGATGCGGAGGTCCCGCTCCGAGTGGGGCGGCCGGGCGGCCGCTTCGGGGGCGGCGGGTTCCGTCACGTTCAGGCCAGGCGGATGGACTGCAGGATGATCTGCAGCGACTCCACGTCGGGAAGCAGCAGGAACTGGCCCATCACCTTGTCCTCGCTGGCCATCTCGAACTCCGTCTGGATGCAGAACACCACGTCGCGCTCGTGCCCGAAGTTGGTGTACGCCGTGGTCATCACCGCGCCAAAGAGGTCGATGACGAGCGAGGGCACGCTGGGCAGCAGCATGAGCCCCATGAAGTCGCTGATGGCGTTCATGTAGGCCGCGCTCAGGATGTTGCCCGCCTCCTTGATGGCGCTCTGCTCCAGCTCGCCAAAGACGTGCGCGCTGCCCTGCGGCCGGTGCAGCAGCATCTCGGCCAGGCGCATGGCGGCGTTGCGCGGAAAGATGAGGAGCGTGCGCCCGGTCAGGTCGCCCAGCATGTGCATCAGCACGGCCGCGACCACCTCGTCGGGCTTGCCGATCACGTCGGGCACGTCCTCCAGCGGCACCACCTGCAGCCGGGGGACGTTGATCATGATGCGGGTGTTGGTCATCTGCGACAGGGCCGTGGCGGCGTGCCCCGCGCCCATGTTGCTCACCTCGCGGAGGCCGTCCAGCTGCACCGCCCCCAGTTCCCGCAGATCGAGCGTCATCGGAATCCCGTTCCGTTGGTCAGTTCTAAACGCTGGTACCGCCTCATCCCGCCAAGCCGTCTGTCACCGCCGAAGCCGCGCCGTCACTCCAGAGAGGATGATCCTTTCTTTCCTCTCCCAAACGCCCCGATTGTCATCCTGAGAGAGGCGCCGCGCGATCCGTCCCGTGCTGATTCTCTGGCGCCGACCGAAGGATCTTGTGTCCCTGCCTCGGCGCCTGCGTCCGTGCACTGTGGCCGGACCCGCGCGAACGCCCCCTCCGCTCGCCTAGGCTCGCACCTCCCCCAAAACCCCTGGGGGAGGTTATCCCGCCGCAGCCTTCCTGCACATACGCCGCGTTCGTGGATCGGACGCAAGATCCTTCGTCGCCGTCCGCCACGGTGCACCCGTCAGGTCCGCGCGCGGCTCCTCAGGATGACGCTGTCGGCACGGGTACTCCCCCGAGCGCTTAGCTCAGCTGGTTAGAGCACCGGTTTTACACACCGGGGGTCGGCGGTTCGAATCCCTCCGTGTCCATTTCCATCGGAGTTCCCCACGCGCGTCCTGACCCGCCGCGGACCCGACCCCGACCGCCGCTTCACTCCTTTACGCGACCGACGCGGCGCCCAGGAGGCTCCCTGCGTCTAGGATGAGCGCGGGGCGGCCGTCGGCCAGGATGGTGGCGCCGCTGAACAGGTGCAGCGTGTCGGCCGTGGCGTCGAACGCCTTGACGACGATCTCCTGCTGCCCCAGGAGCGCATCCACCTCCAGCCC
>NZ_DASURI010000113.1:0-10308 GCF_036280135.1 Longimicrobium sp. | reverse complement strand
TGCCATCCCGACGTGGAGGCGCCCGTGAAGCGGCCGCAGCGGGAGTTCTATTCCATCGGCGAGGTGTGCGAGCTGTTTGACGTAAAGCCGCACGTGCTTCGCTACTGGGAAACGCAGTTCCCGGCGCTGTCGCCGCCCAAGAACCGCGCGGGCAACCGCGTGTACCGCGCGCGCGACCTGGAGCTCATCGCGCTCATCCGCCACCTGGTGCACGACGAGCGCTACACGCTGGAAGGCGCCCGCAAGCGCATCGAGGAGCTGCGCCAGGAAGGCGCCGCCGCCGAACTGGCCTCCAGCGCGCTGGAGCGCTCGTTCATCCGCTCCCTCCGCGCGGAGCTGGAGGACATCCTGGAGCTGCTGGCGCCCGTGGGGTGAGGGCGAATGGGGCGGCGGGTCCGCGCGGTGCGGTGCAGCATGAACGAAAACCCTCCGATGGGATGCCCCATCGGAGGGTTTCTGCTACCACGCGCCGTTTATTCCTGGGTCCGGCTCCACTGGTACAGTCCGGAAAGCTGGTGACTCTGCCTGCCCACTCCGAGCCCGGAGGCCGGGGGGATGTCCAGCGTTGCCGACGTGGAGGCGCCCGCGGGGCAGCGCATCGCGCCGTCGTACGACTGGCCGGGGCCGGACGTCTGGACGCCCTTGCCGGGAAGCCCCGACCCGGGCACGCGGAGGATCACGGTGGCGTTCGGCTCCACCGCCAGGGTCACGCGTCCATCCTTGTCGGTCGTCCCCTGCGTGGAGTAGCCTGTGCCGTGCGCACGCACGACCACCCCTGCGGCTGCCGGCGTGACCTGCACCTGCAGGCACACGTACGTCCGATCCGTGTCGTAGTTCCACACCCCGAGCGAGGGAACGAGACGCGGCCCCTGGCTCTCGTATCTCCAGTCGCCGGTGTCGACCAGCCGGTAGAGCGCCCCGCCTGCGCCTCCCGCGTCGGGCCAGTCCAGGGTGGCCGTGCGTCCCGGCGCGAGGGAGAGCCGGGCCCCGGACGCGTCGGTGGCGGTGATGTCCACCATCCCGTAGGTCCGCAGGAGCCGCATCCCTCCCCGGTCGTCGACCGCCATGTAGTTTCCGGGCGCCGCCTGGACGTGCAGCGGATCGGCGGGATCGATGTAGGTGGCGCGGACGAGCACCGTGCCCTGGGCCGGGCGCCCCGACGCGTCCACGAGCGATCCGGGCTCGATCTGGAGCGACCCCCCGCTTCCGACCGGCATGCGCCCGCCGCGGCTCGCGTCCAGGCGCTGGGGCGGGGCCGCCGGGATGAGGTCTACGTAGACCACCGTCTCGTAGCCGGCGCGCACGGGATAGGCGGTTGCCGCCGTGGCAAAGGAATCGCTGGTGACCCACACTGCCGCGCGCTCATGGGGCCGCACGCCGGTGATGGAGAACCGTCCCTCCGCGTCCGTGCGCGCCGATCCGCCGCCGGCCACGCGCACGTCCGCGCCCGCGACGGGGCCTCCCTGGATCGACCGTACGAGCCCGCTCACGACCGCCTCGCGCCCGCCACCAGGCGCCTGCGGCCCGATCCCGCCGGGCACGCACGCGGCGAGCACCAGCACCACCAGCATGGCCAGCATCGTGGCGACGGGCCCGGGAGGGCGAAACGAGTGTTCTGGCAAGATGCGCATGAGAGTTCACCATATGAAAAAGATGAAGAAAGGAAGGAAGTGGAGGTGGGATGAGCGCTCTCCGGGCGCCCGGGGCAAGAGGTGAGCAGCGTTTCCCCACCTCCTGGGAGGGGCATCTCCTGTACCAGCCGCGTCTTGCGAAGAAAACCGCCGTGCCGGGCCGCGGATGGGCTCGTGCGTGATCCCCCCGGTGACGTGAGCGGGACAGGGATGCCGCACCTGGACCCGGGACGGCCGGGACGCGCCCGCCCCGCCTTTCATCCCGGGACGGCTCCCGCTGACGGCGCGCGATCGTGCCGGTGGGCGACGGATCTTGACGTGCGGGGGCATGAACGCCCATTCAGATGTTCAGCAGTTTTGTCATCCCGCGCAGTGCTCCGCGAGAAAGTCTCACGCACTTTCGCACTTTCGCACTTTCGCACTTTCGCACTTTCGCACTCATGAAGCTGGGCGTCGTCGGCACGTTCGTCTGGGACACCATCTGGACCCTGGCCGACGTGCGGGCTGGCCGGCCGTTCGAGACGTGGGGCGGGCTGGCGTACTCGCTGGCCGGCGCCGCCGCCGCGCGCATGGACGGCTGGGAGATCGTCCCCATCGTCAAGGTGGGCCGCGACCTGGCCGACGAGGCGCACCGCTTCATGGCCACCCTCCCTGGCGTCGTCGCGGGGGAGGGCGTGCTGGTGGTGCCGGAGCCCAACAACCGCGTGGAGCTGCGCTACACCGACGAGGAGCGGCGCGGCGAGCGGCTGACGGGCGGGGTGAACGCGTGGGAATGGGACGAGCTGGCGCCGCGGCTGGAGGGGCTGGACGCGCTGTACGTCAACTACCTTTCCGGCTTCGAGATGAGATTGGAGACGACGGAGCGGGTGCGCGCGTCCTTTGCCGGGCCCCTGTACGCGGACCTGCACTCGCTCTTCCTGGGCTGCCCCGGGGCGGGCGTCCGCGCGCGCCGCAGCCTGCCGGAGTGGGAGCGCTGGGCCGCGTGCTTTCACGGCCTGCAGCTCAACGAGGACGAGCTGGCCATGCTGGGCGGCGACCCGCGCGATCCCGTGCCGGCCCGCGCGGCGCGGCTGCTGGCGCACGGCCCCGGCCTCGTCGTGGTGACGCAGGGCGGCCACGGGGCCACGGCCGTCGTGCGCGACGGCTTCCCGGCCGATCCGCTCGCCTGGCCCGCGCATCGGCCGGATGCGGATGCCGGTCTGTGCGCGGATACCATCCTCCCGGACCAGGGCCCTCGCCCCGGCGATCCCACGGGCGCGGGCGACGTGTGGGGCGCGGCGTTCATCTGCGGCCTGCTGGGCGGCCTGCCCGTGCACGATGCCGTCCGCCGCGCGCACCGCTTTGCCGGGAGCAAGATGGCCGTGCGCGGCGCCGCGACGCTGTACGAGCACCTGGTTCGGAGCGAGGGCGGCGAGGTCCGCGCCTGAGCGGCTAAAGCCGCCGCAACGACAGCGGAAAGCCTCACAAACTGCGTGAGGCTTCAACCGCTCTGGGTACTGGTTTCGCGCGGACCCCACCGGCTGAATGCCGGCCAAGGTGCACGCAGACGGCGCGTGGCATGAGCCGTCGGCGAAGGCCGACATCACGTTTCGGTGCCGCGGTTTCAACTGCCCGGTCGCGAGGCCCGCCTCCCTGCTGGATCACGACTCTACGATTCCACCAATCCGCCGCGTCGCGCGCGTCACGGCCAGCCGACGCCCATGCCATCTGCGTCCGACGGCGGGGCTGGCCAGCCGAGACCGAAGCCGTCGCCCTGCGGAGGCGGGGGCGCATCGGGTCCGAGCAGCGGCGCGGCATCCGCGTCCTCGCGCTGGCCATCGAATCCCACGTCCACGGAAAGCAGCAGGTTGCCGACGCTGAGTGTCGCCATGAGAACCTCGCGAGATGGGGAGGAAGGGCGCGGGAGCGGCGCCGCCCTCATGGTAGGCGGCCGCCCGGCCTGGTACAAGCACCTCGACCGTTCCCCCGCGCGGCATCCCCGGCCGCACTTTCTCCCCCGGCGTCGGGGTGCTACGTTTCCGCGCATGAACACGCCCCGAGCCCTCGCACGATGACCCGCGTCGTAGCCGTCCCCCCCACGCTGGACTCCGACGCGTTCGACGCGCTCATCGCCGAAGCCTCGCGCGCCGGCGACGAGCGAGTGCTGTTCGACGCGCGCCACGTCCGCTTCGCCGACCCGTACGGCATGACGGGGCTGCTGGCCCTGGGCGAGTACTTCACGCGGGACGAGGTGCGGCCCATCCTGCAGTTTCCCCAGTCGTCCGACGTGGCGGGGTACTTTACGCGGATGGGCTTCGTGGCCGCGGCCGAGGACGTGTTCGAGATGCACGACGCGCCCCGCGCCAAGCCCGCGGAGAACAGCGTGCTGCTGCCCATCACCGTCGTGGGCTCGCCGGACGACGTGCACGGCGTGATCGAGCAGCTCAACGAGCACCGCATCGGCAAGCTGCTGTCGGAGCAGCTGGGCTACTCGCAGGTGGACGCCATGGCGTTCAGCATGCTGCTGAGCGAGGTGTCGCAGAACATCGTGGAGCACGCCGAGGGCGCCGGCTGGGTGGGCATCCAGACGTATCGCCGCTGGCGCCGCATCGACAAGCGCGTCGTGGTCATCGCCGTGGCCGACCTCGGAGTCGGCTTCCGCGGATCGCTGGAGCGCGAGCACGCGGCCCGCTTTGGCGACCGCTGGAGCGACGCCACGGCGCTGGAGGCGGCCTTCATCCACGGCGTCACGCGCTTTCGCGATCCGGGCCGCGGCCAGGGCCTGAAGCAGATCCGCAAGCGGGTGCTGCGCTGGGGTGGCAAGATCGCCATCCGCAGCGGCACCGCCCGCATTGCCGACGTGCCCGACTGGGACGACGGCGAGCCGCTGGTGACGGCCCTGGCCGCGTTTCCCGGGGCGCAGATCCTGATCGTGCTTCCCGCGCGCGACCCGGCCCCGCCCCAGCAGGCGGCCCCGCCCGCGCGCGGCACCCGGCCCGGCGTTCGCCCCGGCATCCGCCGCCCCTAGGACGGTACGAAGGTACGGGGTACGAAGGTACGCACCGACGTCGATTTTCGCGCGGAAGCCAACTTCCGCACTGACGCACTCACGCACTCACGCACTTGCCCATGTCGACGGTAACCTTTCAGACCAACAAGGGCTCCTTCACGGCGGAGCTCTACCCCAACGAGGCGCCGGGCACCGTCGCCAACTTCGAGAAGCTGGTCAAGGACGGCTTCTACGACGGCATCATCTTTCACCGCGTGATCCCCGACTTCGTCGTCCAGGGCGGCGACCCGCTCACCAAGGGCGAGCAGGGGCTCAACAACCCCCGCGTGGGCACCGGCGGCCCGGGCTACCAGATCAAGTGCGAGACGGCCGGCAACCCGCACCGCCACGAGGTGGGCGCCCTTTCCATGGCGCACGCCGGCAAGGACACGGGCGGCAGCCAGTTCTTCATCGTGCTCAGCGAGCAGAACACGCGGCACCTGAACGGCGTGCACACCGTGTTCGGCAAGGTCACCGAGGGGCAGGACGTGATCTTCCAGCTCGCCCGCGGCGACAAGATGGAGTCGGTGACGGTGAACGAGGGCGCCTCCTCCTGACGCCATGCTGCACGGGCGCAGGGTCGCTCCGCTCCCCATCGACCTGTCCCACGCGGCCAGGCGATCGGTGACGTCGCTCTTCAGCAACCTGGTGACGCGCCCCACGGGGCGCGCCATCCGCACGGGCGTGGAGAGCCAGATCGCCGAGATGGAGAGCGAGCCCCAGGTCACGCTCTCCATCCTGGACTTCAGCCAGGTGCGGGTGCTGGACTACTCCTGCGCGGACGAGATCGTCGCCAAGCTGCTGCTGCGCTACCTGGGCGACGAGCGGCCGGCCGAGGCGTTCTTCCTGGTGCGCAACGTCCAGGAGCACCACATCGAGGCCATCGAGGCCGTGCTGGAGCGCCACGAGCTGCTGCTCGTGGCCGTGCACGACGACGGCGGCGTGGAGCTGCTGGGCATCCTGGACGACGCCCAGCGCGCCGTGTGGAACGCCCTGGTGGGCCGCGGCCACGCCACGCGCGCCGAGCTGGCCGCCGACACGGGCCTGGCCCGCGAGACGGTGACGGCGGCGCTGGCCCACTTCTACCTCAAGCGCGTGGCGGCGGTGCACGTGGACGGAAGCGTGTCGCCACTGTCCGCATTTCTGCAGGAGTAGCCTTTCCATGCAGTCTCCCTACAACGGCACGTCCACGCGCGCCATCCACGCGGGCGATCCCGCGCCGCACCTGGGCGCGCCCGTGGTCATGCCGCTGGTGCCCAGCACCACCTTCTACGGCGACCCGTCCGGCCAGGGCGACGTGCTGTACACGCGCTACGGCAACGGCCCCAACCAGCGCGTGGTGGAGGAGCGCCTGGCCGTGCTGGACGGGGCCGACGACGCCGTGCTCGTCGCCAGCGGGATGGCGGCCATGGCGTGCGCGCTGCTTTCCGTGCTGCGCGCCGGCGACCACGTGGTGGCCACGACGGACATCTACGGCGGCACGCGTGCCCTGCTGACGGACGAGCTGTCGCGGCTGGGCATCGAGACCACGTTCGTCGATTTCTTCTCCGCCGGCTGGACGGACGCCCTGCGCCCCAACACCCGCGTGGTGCTGGGCGAGACGCCGTCCAACCCCGTGCTGCGCGTGCTGGACCTGCGGCCCATCGCGGACGCGGCCCACGCGCACGGGGCCGCCGTCATCGTGGACGCCACGTTCGGCTCGCCCGTGAACTACCGCGCGCTGGAGCACGGCGCCGACATCGTCATGCACTCGGCCACCAAGTACCTGGGCGGCCACAGCGACGTGACGGCCGGCGTGCTCTGCGGCAGTTCCGCGTACATCGCCGAGGTGCGCAAGCGGGCGCGCATCTGGGGCCCGGTGCTGGATCCGCACGGCGTGTGGCTGCTGGAGCGGGGGATCAAGACGCTGGCCCTGCGGATGGAGCGCCACAACCGCAACGGGCTGGAAGTCGCGCGCTGGGCGGAATCGCGGCCGGAGGTGGCGCGGGTGTTCTACCCCGGGCTGCCCTCGCACCCGGACCACGAGACCGCCACGCGCGTGCTGGACGGGTTCGGCGGGATGGTGGGGATCGAGCTGGCGGGCGGGGACGAGGCGGCCACGCGCTTCGTGCGGGCCCTGCGGCTGGCCAAGTACGCGACCAGCCTGGGTGGCGTGGAGACGCTCATCAGCGAGCCGCGCTTCACGTCGCACGCGGCCATGACGCCGGAGCAGCGCGCGGCGGGCGGCATTCGCGACGGCTTTATCCGCGTGTCGCTGGGCATCGAGGACGCGGCGGACATCATCGCCGACTTCGACCAAGCCCTGCGCGCCGCCGGCGGCGCGGAAGACACGCAGCGCGAAGCGGCGGACTGACCCGATCGGCGATCGCCCCCGCGCGGGACGGCGTTACGGAATGATGGCACACGGGGCCTGCGGCCAACGGGGATAACGGTAACCGATAAAACCGTTGACTCCGTTGGCCGCAGGCCCCGTGTGAGATTGCTGTTCTCTACCCGAAGCCTTCTCCCACTCCCTCTTCCGGCACAATCCCATGAAGCGCATCTCCGCCCTGCTCTGCGTCCTGCTCGCGCTTGCCCTGACGTCGTGCGGCAACGACACCGGCGTGTGTCCGGATCCTCCCTGCAGCGCGAGCGGCGACTCGTCCACGGTGGATCGGACTCCGTAGCGGATCAGCGAGTCAGCCAGGGATGACGAACGCGCCGGCGGAGATGCAGGTCTCCGCCGCCGCGTCGTTTTCATCCCGGATTCGCTTCCCGCCGCACACCGGTTGATTTCCTGAGGGAGCGCCCGCGCAGCACTCGCCCGTTCACCAAATTATAGGCGCGACCGAAGGATCTCCTTCGCGGAGCAGGGACATCGCCGCTGCACGGGATCCCTGCCAGGGCGAGAAGATCCTTCGGGGCCGCACGCATCCGGTGCGGTCGAGTTCGTAAGGGCCCCTCAGGAAGGCAACGGCTTCCGGTCCAGTAATCGTGAGTGATCCCGGATCGCCGGTCAGGGCTCTGCGGTGAGGAAGCGGCTGCTCATCCAGCCCAGGCGGTCCAGTCGGATACCCTCGCCGTTCTGCTCATCGAACTGCGCGTCGCGCGGGGGCGTGCGGCCGTCCATCCGCACGAACCACCACACGCGCCCGGTTCCGTCCGTGCGCTCCGCCAGCGCGATCCCGCGCGCGCCGCGCCCGTACTCCGCCAGCGCGTTGCCGTGCCCCTCCCAACGATACCAGTCTTCCTCCGCCGCCGGGTCCGGCTCGATGGAGGGAGACTCGCGCAGCAGGTAGCCGTCGTTGGCCACCGTGAACGCGCGCGGCCGCGCGAGGAACGTGGCCGGCAGCTGGACCCCCTCACGCCCCATCACGCGATGGTACGGCTCGTAGCGCACCGTGTCGCCCGCGCGGACGGGGCGGTAGTAGTCGAAGGACCACTCCGGGTCCGCGCAGCATCCGTGGTGGATGGCACGGAACGAGGCCGGCTCGCCGGGGCGGCCGCGAAAGAGGCGCTGAAAGTCGCCGTGATGATCCATCACCAGCACGGCGCGTCCATTCATCACCTGGTACAGCTTCAGGTGGGTCCCCTCCGCCGCGGCGAACTCGCCGTTCTCGTTGCGGATGTACCAGGCGCCGCTGTAGATGACGTCGTCCACGCCGTCGCCGCTGAAGTCCACGAAGTGGTAGGCCCGGGCCTGTTCGCCATTCGGATCGTAGCCGGCCATCTCCATCGTGTCGTACGCCTCGCGCGGCCCCGTGCTGTCCGACCGGACCGGCTGGATGCCCAGCGCATGCAGCCGCGCCAGGCGGTCCGCCGGTGAACGGGTCTCCATCGTCGTCCAGCCGGGGAAGTCGAGGCTCAGGAAGAGGCGCCGGTCACCGAAGTCCGGCAGATCCGCCTCACGCTCGTTCGCCGTACCCTCCGCTGCCGGCGCGGCGACGGCGTCACGCGTTGCGGTTGATTCGCGCGCGGGCTGCGCGTCGGAGCACGCGGCGAGCAGGAGAAGGACGATGGTTAGGCGGCGGACGGTCATCGGCGGGCGGATGCGGGGCAGGGAAGACCGTGGATTCCGCCAAGGTGATTGGACGCGCCGCACCGCACAAGCGCGACGTGGCACGCCGCTGGCTTCCGCGCACAACGACTCGTCGAAGTATGTCCCCTCTCCCGCGCGGTTTGCAGGAGAGGGCCGCGAGGAACGAGCGGGGTGAGGGCCCGAGCGGGGTGAGGGGGCCCCTCGCGCGCGCCGGGCGTCCGCGCGAAATTGTAAGCGCGCCCGGCGAATGCGGCCGGCGCGCATCCATGGACCGAACGAGCGTGAGCAGATGACGGATAGAGCGGACGCGGCGGACATCGCCGTGATCGGGGCGGGGCCGTGCGGCATCGCCGTGGGGGTGGCGGCGGCGCAGGCGGGGCTGTCGTGCGTGCTGTTCGACCGCGGCGCCATCACGCAGGGGATGAAGGACCATCCCACGTACGTCACCTACTTCAGCGGGCCGGAAAAGCTGGAGATCGCCGACATCCCGTTCACCACCTCCGGCGACAAGCCCACGCGCCGCGAGGCCCTGCGCTACTACCGCAAGGTGGCCGGCTACTTTGGCCTGGACGTGCGGCAGTACACGGCGGTGACCACGGTGGAGCGCGCCGCCGACGGGTTCGTGCTCCACACCCGCACGCGCGACGGCGTGGAGGGCTCCTTCCGCGCCCGTACCGTGGTGGTTGCCACGGGCTACTACGACAACCCGCGGCGGCTGGACGTGCCCGGCGCGGAGCTGGGCAAGGTGGTCTACTACTTCGACGAGCCGTACGGGTACTGGGACCAGGACGTGCTCGTGGTGGGCGGCGGCAACTCCGCGGCCGACGCGGCGCTGCTGTGCTGGCGCGAGGGCGCGCGGGTGACGGTGGTGCACCTGTTCGACGAGCTGGACCGGGGCGTAAAGCCGTGGGTGCGGCCCGACATCGACAATCGCATCGCCGAGGGGAGCATCCCCGCGCTGTGGCGGTCGCGTGTCGTGGAGATCCGTCCGCTCGAGGTCGTGGTGGAGCACGTGGAGACGGGTGAGCGCCGCACGGTGCCCAACGACTGGGTGCTGGCGATGACGGGCTACGAGCCCGATCCCAGCTGGCTGCGCGAGCTGGGGATCGACGTGGATCCCATGACGGCCGTCCCCGCGCACGATCCGGGGACGATGGAGACGAACGTGCCCGGGCTGTACGTGGCCGGCGTGATCGTGAGCGGCCACGACGCCAACAAGATCTTCATCGAGAACGGCAAGCTGCACGGCCCCCTGATCGCGTCCAGCGTCGCCGCGAAGCTGGGTCGCGGCTCCTGAGGAGCCGTTCCTCGCCTGCGGACGAGCGCCGTCGCGCTTTTCCTCCGATCTCGCGCAGCAGCGTCATCCTGAGGAGCCGCCGCGCCAACTCGGCCCGCGCGCAGTACCCCGGCGGCGACGAAGGATCTTGCGTCCGATCCACGGACTCAATGCACCGGCACGGGCTCCCAGGCAGGGACACAAGATCCTTCGGTCGACGCCATGGATCGTGCCCAGGCTGAGCCCGCGCGGCGCTCCGTGAACAGAAAGGGCTGGTTCTGGCGTGTAGCAGGCCTCACGCGAGCGCCCCCTCCGCTCGCTTAGGCTCGTTCTCATCCGAAAACAGCATTCCCGG
>NZ_DASURI010000112.1:0-2938 GCF_036280135.1 Longimicrobium sp. | reverse complement strand
GCGACGGCTTCGGTGGCAGTCTCGACCACGGGCTCCGCAACGACCTCGATCACCGGCTCGACGATGGTTTCGGCGACGGCGGACGTCTCAACGGCGGGCGCGGAGACGATCTCCATCTCCTGATCCGCCAGCGTGTTGGGCTCCATCACCTCAGTCGCGTTCTCGATCACGATCGGCTCCGCGGACTCAGCCGGGGACATCACTTCATCCATCACCTGCGAGAACGCGGCGGACGGCGCGGGCTCGGCCTGGGGCGCGAGAGACGGCGAACCGCCCTCTGCGTCCTCTGCGGCTCTGCGTGCGCCCTTCCGTAAAAGCGTCGCTCCGCGTGAGATGTGACCCGCCAGCACGGGCACGAGCGAGTCGAGCGAGGGACGAAGCGGCGCGGGCGCGGTCTGCGTCTCGGCGGAAGCGGAAGCGGCGAGGGCGTCGCGCTCGGCGTCGCCCAGCTCCAGCACGGGGCGCACGCCGCCGTCGCCCAGGGAGACCGTCATCAGCCGGTCGCCGATGCGCACCACGGCCAGCCCCTGCTTGGGGCTGAGCGCCAGCCGCTGCACCACCTCCATCCGCAGCCGTCCCCGCGCGGCCGGGCGCACCCAGCCCAGCCGGCGCGCCAGGGCGCGGGCCAGCACGGCGACGCCCAGCATCACCGCCAGCGCGCTGAACAGCCCCGCGCCCGCGCCGCTCACGCCGCCACCTCGCCCGTGCCCAGGGCGCTGACGATGCGCGTGATACGCACGCCGAAGTACTCGCCCAGCACCACCACCTCGCCCTCGGCAAAGCGGCGGTTGCCCACGTAGACGTCGATGGGCTCGCCGGCCAGGCGCTCCAGCTGGATGACGGAGCCGCGCCCCAGGCGCAGGATCTCCTGCACGGTCATGCTGGTGCGGCCCAGCTCGATGCTCACGGGCAGCGACAGGTCCATCAGCATGCTCAGCGGCACCTCGCCGGAGACGGAGTCCTCGAACGCCAGCTCGGCGAACGTGGGCTCGGCGGGCTCCACGGCGGGGGCGGCGCCGGCGCGGCCGGCGGCCACGGACTGCATGGCGGCTTCGAACGGGTCCATCGGGCTCACTGCTCCTGGTAGGAAGAGTCGGCCGTGCCCCCGGGCCCGGCCTCGATCGGTTCGATGATGCGCACGGCCAGGCGGGTTCCCACCCGGCCCTGCGCGGCGCGGAAGCGGCGCTCGCCGTTCACCCGCACCTCCACCTCGGTCTGCGCGCTGATGCCGGTGGCCAGCACCCCGCCCACCTGCAGGGCGGCCAGGTCGCGCATGGGCAGCATGAACTCCGGCAGCCGCACGCCCAGCTGCACCTGCGTGCCCCGCAGCAGCCGCTCCGTCATTCCCCGCGTCTCGGCGCGCTCGCGGTCGCTCACGGTGGCGATCTTGACGCTGCGCTTGCCCGTCCCCGCGAAGAACTTCTCCAGCACGCTGAACGGCATGCAGATGGAGACCAGCGACTGGATGCCCGCCGCGGCGATCTCCAGGTTGGCCACCAGGACGGGGTCCTCGCGGTTCACCACCTGCAGGATCTCGGGGACGGATTCGAACGCCCCCACGCTCAGGTCCAGCTGCACGTGGTCCTGCCAGATCTCCGCGAGCAGCGCCGTGATGCGATCGGCCACCACGCGCAGGGCATTGCGTTCGATGGTGGAAAGCGCGCGCTCCGGGACCACGGGCGGGCCGCTGCCGCCGAACAGGCGGTCCACGACCAAAAAGGCGAACTCGCCCCCGAAGTCGATGACCCCCTGCTGCCCGCCGCTGTCGCCGATGTCGATGACGTACGACGAGCAGGGGCTGGGGAGCGAAAGCACGAACTCGCCAAAGGAGAACTGCTCCACGCTCTGGAGCGAGAGCTCCAGCTGCCCCCGCAGCCGGCCGATGAGCCAGCCTTCCAGCGACTTGGCCAGGCGGCCGTACATGGCCTCCAGGGCGCGCAGGCGCTCCTTGCTCACGCGGTGCGGGCGGCGAAAGTCGTAGACCTGCACCTCCGGCCCGGCGCGGCGGGCGGCCTGGCGGGGCCGGGAGCCGCCCCCCTTGCCGCCGCCCATGCCCAGCAGCGCGTCGATCTCGTTCTGCGAAAGCGTTTCCGACGACACGGGTGCCTTACTGGATCACGAACTGGGGAAAGAGCACGGCACGAATGCCGGCCTTGGGAAAGCGCGCCGCCAGCGCGCCCTGCAGCTCCTTCTTGACCGCCTCGCGGCGGCCGGCGTCGGCCAGCTCCACCACCGTCTTGGCGCTCAGCAGGCGGACGACGACGTCGCGCACCTCGGCGTCGCGGGCCGTCATGTCCTCCACGAAGGTCTCGCCCACGCCCTGCAGCGCCACGCGGGCAATCAGGAAGCGCTGGCCCTCGGTGCCGGCCGGGTTGAGCACCACGTCGTCCATGGTGTAGATGGACGGCCCGTGGCCCTCCTCCTCGGGCTCGGCGTGGGCCTCGCCCTGGGCGGGCGCCGGGCCCGTGACGCTCCTGGCCACCATCGGCGCGCCGATGATGGCGCCCGTGGGCCCGCCGATGAGCACACCGCCCACCACACCCACCATGATCAGGGGAAGCACGTTCTTCTTGCTCCCGCCCTGCGCCTGGATCTCGCTAGACATTCTCTTCGCCGGTCGTTTCGGGGTCCCCGCAGCCTCGCGTCTCGTGCCCCGGGAGAAGGCAGGCGGCGTACCGCATGGACCACGCGCGGTCCGCACGCCCTAAGTATCTGCAGAAGGGCTATTTAGGAGATTCGAAAGGCGTGATCGGCCGCGGCGCGGAAGGGGGCGAATCCGCCGGGGGCGGCAGAAACTGCCGGGTCGGGCGGGCGGCACATTCTGCCGCGCGCGTGCGGAGGGGATCGCGCGGGCGCATCGGCCCGGCGGGAGAGCGGACGGATCGGACAGGGAGGGCGTTACGGCAGGATGGCACACGGGGCCTGCGGCCAACGGAGT
>NZ_DASURI010000111.1:0-4497 GCF_036280135.1 Longimicrobium sp. | reverse complement strand
CATGGCAGAGCCGGCATATCGAATTGACGTGGAGGAACGAGACCTCGTGGTGCGGGTGCGTCGCGACGTTCTTGACCGCGAGGAAGTCTCTCGATTCCTCGACTTCCTCGAGTTGGAGTCGATCCGCCGACGCAGTCAGCTGTCCGAGGACGACGCCGCACGACTGGCTGACGAGATCGATACGGCTGTGTGGAAGCAGCTGCAGTCTCACCGGTCGTTGTGATTGGTCGTGGTTGACGGGATGTCGCCTGTAGTCGTTGATACCCAACATCCTGTTCTCCGCCCTTTTACGGCAGGAGAACCGTTTCACGGCGGCGCTTCTCGGCATCGAGCATCGCTTCTTTGTTTGCGAAAGCGTCCTTGTCGAGCTGTTCAAGCACAAGGAGAAGATCCTCCGGGCAAGCCGGCTCACGGATGACGAGTTGGTCCGCGTGTATCACGTTTTGCTTCGACGAGTGACGCTCTTCAAGGAAGATCTGATCTCGCGAGAACATCTGAAGATTGCGGAGGACCTCTGCCGTGGGATCGACGAGGCCGATACGCCGCACGTGGCCCTGGCACTGGAGCTGGACGCGCCGTTGTGGACCGGGGATACACGGCTGCGGGATGGATTGATGGCACGCGGCTTCAACCGTTTCTTCTCCCCGGATTAACGGTCGTCTTCGGCAGAATAGCCGCGGGCCCGTATGGCTCGCGGCTGTTCCGCGTCTTGCCTCGCGTACGCGCGTCCCGCAGCTTTCCACGCTGTCCACCCGCCGCTTCACCGCGAAATGCCGCGCCGCCTTCTCGCCGTACTTGCCGTGATCCTCGCCGCGCACGCGCCGCTGCGCGCGCAGGCCGCCGATACCCCCGCCGTGCTGGAGCTGGTGCCGCTTTCCGGCGGTGCCATCCGCCTGACGGCCGCGGAATGGGCCGCCCTGCCACGCGACACCGTGCGGGTCGCGGAAACCAGCAGCGGCGGCCATCCCACGCCGCCCGGCACGTACACGGGCGTGCCGCTGCGCGCGCTGCTTACGCGGATGGGCGTGCCCGCGGGAGCGGCCGTCCGTGGCGAGGCGCTGCGCACGTACGTGCTGGCCGAGGCGAGCGACGGCTATCGCGTGATCTTTTCTCTCCCCGAGCTGGATCCGGCGTTCACCGACGCCGTCGTGCTCGTGGCAGACCACCGCGACGGCGCCGTGCTGGACGCGCACGACGGCCCCCTGCGCATCCTCGCGCCGGCGGAGAAGCGACCCACCCGCTGGGTGCGCGGCCTCGTGCGCCTGTCCGTGCACCGCGTGGAATAGGGCGCGCATCGCGAGATCCAGGTCCGCCGCCGTGGGGACGCTCCCGCGGCGGCGAGTCCGTTCTGGAAGGTGGAGAAGTTCCCCCCGGCCTGTCCCACCAATGCGAGTGTGTGAGGCATGCTCCCGCCACGCCCGCCTTCCTCCATCTCGTGAAAGGCCATTCATGAGCACCATTGCTGATGCCGTCTCGCAGCTGTTCGGGGGGGACAAGTCGACCCGGTACGACCATGGAGAGCTGAAGATCCGCGCCAACACGCTGGTGATCGGCGACGCGGTCTACCCCCTTCGCAACATCTCCACGGTCAAGCTGGAGGACCTGCGCCGACCCATCCCCCTGTACGTGTGGATCATGGGCGGTCTGGGCCTCTTTCTCGTCATGACAGGATTCCCAGGGTTCTTGATCGGTGGCATGCTCCTGGCCGTGGCCATCACCGCCGCCTTCAAGACGTGGATGTTGAGGAGCGCGGCCGACTATTCGCTCGATGTGCGCATGAACGGAGCAAACACGGCCGCCGTGCTGAACGACGATCCGGACTTCCTGAAGAGCATTGCCCTGGAGCTGTACGAGGTCATCGAGCTGGAGCGGGCGAGCAACACCACCTTCAACATCGACCAGCGGGTCGTCATCGACACCGTGACGGGCTCGACCATCGGGATCACCGGCGTGCAGGGCGACCTTGTGGAGCAGATCCCTGCGTGAACGCCTGCTGGCGCCCCCGGCCCGACCGGACCAGCCGCCGCGGACACCATGTCCGCGGCGGCTGATCGTGTTGTGGATCACGAGCCGCGTCGACCTTAGCCGATGCGGAGGGCGAGCTTGCCCAGGTAGTGCTCGCCCAGCGCGCGGTGCGCGTCCGCGGCCTGCTCCAGGGGAAAGGTGCGCGCGACGTGGACGTCGAACCGTCCGGACGCGATCCGCTGGTCCAGGCGGTCCACGATGTCGCGATCCGGGTCGCCGTTGAAGGCGTCGAGGCGGACGCCGGCGGGCGCGGCCGGCCGCGGCTGCACGCCGTTGGGGTACGCGGCCCGCCCGCCCTCGCGCAGGGTGTGCAGGGCCGTCTCCGCCGCCGCGCCGCCCGCCGTGAGCAGCGCGGCGTCCATGCCCTCCGGCGCAAAGGCGCGCGCCGCGGCGAGCACGTCGTCCACGCGGCCGTCGACGGCCGCGTCCGCGCCCACGTGCGTCGCCAGGGCCACGCCATCCGCGCCCGACGCCACGGCGAACACGCGCGCGTGCATCTGCCTGGCGAGCTGCACGGCCACGTGGCCAATGCCGCCTCCCGCGCCCAGGACCAGCACCGACCCGCCGGGGCGAATCCGCAGCACGTCGTCCAGCCCGCGCAGTGCCGTGAGGCCCACGCCGCCCACGACGGCCGCCTGCTCCGTCGTGAGCGCGCGGGGGAGCGGCGAGACGAAATCCGTGTGCACGGCGGCGTATTCCGCGTAGAACCCGCCCTTTGGGTTCAGGAAGCCGATGGCGTACACGCGGTCCCCCGGGGCGAACCCGCGCACGTCCGCGCCCACGGCCGCCACCGTCCCCGCGCCCTCGGAGCCCAGCACGTAGGGGAACGCCGGCTCCATCCCCAGCATCTGCGCGTATCCGCCCTCGCGCTCGAACGGGTCCCACTCGCCCACGCCGGCGTATTCCACGCGCACCAGCACCTCGTCCGGCCCGATCTCCGGGACCGGCACCGTCTGCAATCGAAGCGCGTCGATCCCCCCGAACTGGTCGATCGCGATGGCCCGCATGGAGTCGGGCGTCCGTTCCGTCATGGGTCGCGTGGGATGGAGGTGGATGTCCGCGGAGCCCGGCCGGGGCTCCGCGGACCGGGTTCGCGTCAGCCGTGCGCGTCCCAGGCGCCGGCGGACGCGGTCGCGCGCGCGTAGTCGCCAAAGTCGCGCGGCGGGCGGCCCAGCGCACGCTGCACACCGTCTGCCACGGCCTCGTTGCGGCCGTCCAGCACCTGCGTGAACAGCTCGTTCATCAGCCAGACCACGTCCTCCGGCACGCCGTCCGCGCGCATCCCGGCGATGAACGCCTCCGCCGGGATGGGCACGTAGCGCAGGGGCCGTCCGGTGGCGCGGGCGATCTCGTCCACGGCCTCTGCAAAGGTGAGCGCGCGCGGGCCCGTCAGCTCGTAGATGCGCCCGGTGTGACCGTCCTCCGTGAGCGCGGCGACGGCGGCGTCGGCGATGTCGTCCGCGTCCACGAACGGCTCGCGCACGCCGTCCGCGGGGAGAACGACCTCGCCGGCCAGCACGGCGTCCAGCAGAAAGTTCTCGCTGAAGTTCTGCGCGAACCAGCTGGCGCGCAGCACCGTCCACTCCACGCCCGCCTGCTTCACCGCCTCTTCCGCGCGCTGTGCGCCCTCCTCGCCGCGGCCGGAGAGCAGCACCAGCCGCCGCACGTCGCTCCGAGCCGCCAGCCGCGCGAGCTCCCCCACGGTTTCCGCCGCGCCGGGCACGGCCAGGTCCGGCTGATACGTCACGTACACCCGCGACATCCCGTGCAGCGCCGGCGCCCACGTGGCCCGGTCCTCCCAGTCGAACGGCGGCGTCCCCGCGCGCGAACCGACGCGGACGGGCTCGCCGCGCGCCGCCAGCCGCTCCACCACCCGCCGCCCCGTCTTTCCCGTGCCGCCGATCACCAGCGTCGTCCCGTTCGCGTCACCCATCGCCCGCTCTCCTGAATGTGAGGAATGCTCATGTTTGCGAAAACATGATAAAGGCTCATATTTTCGATCGCAAGGCTTTTCATCCGTGAGAGAGGAAGATCGTCCATGAGCGAGATGCCGATCGAAGCCGCGCCGCCGCGCCGCGTGCCCAGCCAGCGTCGCAGCCGCGAGCGGGTGGAGCGGATGCTGGCCGTCGCGACGGAGCTCATCGCGGAGCGGGGAAGCGATGCCGTGCGGATGAGCGAGGTGGCGGAGCGAGCCGGTGTCTCCATCGGATCGCTGTACCAGTACTTTCCCGATAAATCCGCCATCATCCGCACCCTCGCGGAGCGCTACAACGCGCAGGGCCTGGCGTGCGTCCAGGCGGAGCTCGCCCCCGTGCGCGACGAGGGGGCGCTGCACGAGGCGCTGCTGCGGGTGGTGGACGGGTACTACGAGATGTTCCTGGCGGAGCCGGTGATGCGGGACATCTGGTGGGCCACGCAGTCGGACCGCGCGCTGCAGGACGTGGACGCGGCCGACGTGGAGGCGCACACGGC
>NZ_DASURI010000110.1:0-5688 GCF_036280135.1 Longimicrobium sp. | reverse complement strand
CAGCTACGAGATCGCCCTGGGCCTCTCGCTGATGTCGGTGTTCTTCCTGGTGGGCAACGTGGGGCTGGACGAGATCGTGTACACGCAGCAGCGCATGAACCTGTGGTTCGCCCTGCCGCTCAGCGTCTCGTTCTTCTTCTTCTGGATCAGCTGCTTCGCCGAGACCAACCGCCTGCCCTTTGACCTCCCCGAGGCCGAGAGCGAGCTGGTGACGGGCTACCACACCGAGTACAGCGCGATGAAGTTCTCCATGTTCTTCATCGCCGAGTACTCGCACGTGCTCACGGTGAGCGCGCTGATGGCCACGCTGTTCCTGGGCGGCTGGGACATCCCCGGCAGCTTCGACGACATGGCCGTGGTGAACGGCGTGGTGGTGGGGGCCGATCCCAAGGTGTGGATCACCCTGCTGACGCTCATCTCGTTCGCCCTGAAGACCTTCTTCTTCATCATGGTCTTCATGCTCGTGCGCTGGACGGTGCCCCGCTTCCGCTACGACCAGGTGATGGACCTGGGGTGGAAGATCATGCTGCCCGTGGCCCTCGTGGTCGTCATCGTGACGGCCGTGACGGTGCTGGCGCTGGACTCGGCCGGCGCGCCGTTCGTGGAGGTGCTGCCCAACGGCGGCCGCGGCTACTTCACCGTGTGGGGCGGCCTGGTGCTCACGGTGGTGAACGGGGTGATGCTCTTTGCCGTGCTGTGGCTGATGGACAAGGGCCACACCCTGCAGGGCACCGGCAGCCTGGAGGAAAAGCGCACCGCCGCCCGCGAGCGGAGCCGCAAGCGCGCCGAGATGATGCGCGTGCACCTGACCACGCCCCGCGCGGGCGCGAGGTAATCGATCCAATGGCAGCGACCGTCAAGGTGATGAAGCGCCCGGTGCGGCAGTCGTCGTACATCCGGGCCACGCTCAAGGGGATGGCGCTCACGTTCCGGCACATGATGAAGTCCGCCGGCGACCGGAGCACGGCGACCATCCAGTACCCGGAAGAAAAGAAGCAGCTGAGCCCGCGCTGGCGCGGCACGCACGTGATGGAGACGCACGACGACGGCCGTCCCAAGTGCGTGGCTTGCGGCCTGTGCCCCACCATCTGCCCGGCCAACTGCATCAAGCTGGTGCCGGGCGAGGACGACATGGGCAACCGCTACCCCATCGTCTACGAGATCGACGAGTTCCGCTGCATCTTTTGCGGCATGTGCCAGGAGGTGTGCCCCGTGGAGGCCATCCACGTGGGCAACCACTACGAGAACGCCGAGTACAGCCGCAACGACTTCGTCTACGACCTGGACCGGCTGATGAAGCAGACGCATCCCAGCACGCTGCTGTGGGATCCGTCGGACCCGGCGGGGGAGTGACGGACGGAAGTGCGTGAGTGCGTCAGTGCGTTAGTGCGGAAGTAACGACGCAGGAAGTTCGGCGGAGTCGGAGCTGGTGAAGCTGGGTTGTACCGTTCGCGGATCCGTCCGGTCCATGGGCCGGGTGGGTTCGCGGAATGGAGTTTTTCGCATTTTTGCGGCGGATGGACCGGCCGCGCGCGAGCGCCCGGCGACGGCGCTCCACACAGACGATCGAACCGCGATCGATGACCGTCATCCAAGTCCTGTTCTGGCTCTTCGCGGCGTGCGCCGGCGGCTCGGCGCTCGCCATGGTCACGCGAAGAAACCCGGTGGCCTGCGCCATGTGGCTCATCGGCACCTTCTTTTCCCTGGCGGCCATCTACACGCTGCTGGGCGCCTTCTTCATCGGCATCATCCAGATCCTGGTGTACGCCGGCGCCATCATGGTGCTCTTTCTCTTCGTCATCATGCTGCTCAACCTGGGCAACGACGTGGAGGCCGACATCCGCGGCACGGGGTGGAAGATCATGGCCGGCGGCGCCTCGCTGGTGATGATCGCCCTGCTGGCCAACGTGTTCGCCGGCGGAAAGCCGCTGCCCCTGGGCGCCGAGGCCGGCCCCGCCGCCCTGGCGGCCGCGCAGGCCCAGCAGGGCACCGTGGGCGTGATCGCCACGCCCCTGTACGGCGAGTTCCTGGTGCCGCTGCAGGCCACCGCCATGCTGCTGCTGATCGCGGTGGTGGGCGCCGTGGTGCTGGCCAAGAGAAAGGTCTGAACGGACGATGGGCAACATTCCCCTTTCGTGGACGCTGGGCCTGAGCGCCCTGCTGTTCTCCATCGGCGTGGCCGGCGTGGTGGTGCGCCGCAACGCCATCGTCCTGTTCATGTGCATCGAGCTCATGCTCAATGCCGTGAACCTGGCGTTCGTGGCCCTGTCGCCCTACGCGGGCGTGAACGGCCAGGTGTTCGTCTTCTTCGTGATCGCCGTGGCCGCGGCCGAGGCCGCCGTGGGGCTGGCCATCATCATCTCGGTGTTCCGCCACAGCGAGTCCGTGGACATCAAGAACTTCAGCCTGCTGCGGTGGTAGGGTGATGCTCCTTCTCCAAGCCGCCGCTCAAGCGGCGCACGGCGCGCAGGCCGCCGAACAGGCCGGCCACGCCGCGGAAGCGGGCGCCCACGGCGCCGCGTTCCACCCGGTGATGCCCTGGCTCATCCTGGTGCTGCCCCTGCTGGGCTTCCTGGTCAACGGTGCCCTGGCCCTGATCGCCGCGCGCCGCGCGCTGCCCGTGGTGCCGCCCGTGGGCGACCCGCACTGGGACACGCACGGCCACGACCACGCGCACGCCACGCAGGTGACGTACGCGTTCGCCGGGACGGGCGCCGCCGCGGGCCACGGCCACGACGCGCACGCGCCCAGCGAGCAGGAGGGGATGGACGCGGGCACCCGCCCCAACCCCGCCGACCACGCGGACGCGCACGACGCGCACGGGCATGATGCCCACGGGCACGACGCGCACGACGACCACGGCCACACGCACGGCCCCAGGCCGTTCACGCACACGCTGCCGTCCATCGTGGCGCCGGCGGCCATCTTCGGCGCGTTCATCGTCGCGCTGCTGAACTTCCTGGCCATGCGCGGCACGGGCGAGTTCGCGCCCATCAAGGGCTGGGAGTGGATGCCGGTGGACGACCTGCAGGTGCGCTTCGACCTGCTGCTGGACCCGCTGTCCATGCTGATGACGCTCATCATCACGGGCGTGGGCACGCTGATCCACGTCTTCAGCATCGGCTACATGCGGGAGGATCCCGGGTACCCGCGCTACATGGCGTACCTGAACCTCTTCGTGACGTTCATGCTGGTGCTGGTGCTGGGCGCGTCGTACCCGGTGATGTTCGTGGGCTGGGAGGGTGTGGGCCTGTGCAGCTACCTGCTCATCGGCTTCTGGTTCAAGGAAAAGGCGAACGCGGACGCGGGCAAGAAGGCGTTCATCGTCAACCGCATCGGCGACTTCGGGTTCCTGATCGCCATGTTCCTGCTGTTCGTGCACACGGGCACGCTGACGTTCGCGGGAACGGCGGCGGCGCTGCCGGGGCTGGAGTACGGCGGCGCCGTGGTCACGGCCATCGCCCTGTTCTTCTTCCTGGGCGCGGCGGGCAAGAGCGCGCAGATGCCCCTGTACATCTGGCTGCCGGACGCCATGGCGGGCCCCACCCCCGTGTCGGCGCTCATCCACGCGGCCACGATGGTGACGGCGGGCGTGTACCTGGTCGTCCGCTCGTCGGTGCTGTTCACCATGGCGCCCGTGGCGTCGCTGGTGGTCGCGCTCGTCGGCGCGCTGACGGCGTTCTTCGCGGCCACCATCGGCCTGAAGCAGTGGGACATCAAGAAGGTGCTGGCCTACTCCACCGTGTCGCAGCTGGGCTTCATGTTCGCGGCGGTGGGGATGGGGGCGTACGTGGCGGGCGTGTTCCACCTGATGACGCACGCCTTCTTCAAG
Organism: Longimicrobium sp.; assembly: GCF_036280135.1. Lineage (GTDB taxonomy): Bacteria > Gemmatimonadota > Gemmatimonadetes > Longimicrobiales > Longimicrobiaceae > Longimicrobium. The sequence goes on along the minus strand of NZ_DASURI010000110.1, from coordinate 1,856 downwards.
GCCTGCCTGTTCCTGGGCAGCGGCGCCGTCATCCACGCCATGCACGGCGCCTTCCACGCCACGCACAACCCGGCCGACGCGCAGGACATGCGCAACATGGGCGGGCTGCGGAAGTACCTCCCCGTGACGTTCACGACGATGGGGATCGCCACCCTGGCCATCGCCGGCGTGCCGCCCTTCGCGGGCTTCTTTTCCAAGGACGAGATCATCGGCGCGGCGTGGCTGGGCGCCGAGGGGCACTCGGCCATGTCGGGCGCCAGCCTGTTCGGCATCTCGGGCACGACGCTGATGGGCTTTATCGGCGGCACGCTGAGCCTGGCGGCGCTCATGACGGCCTTCTACATGGGCCGCATGATGATCTACACCTTCTTCGGCCGCTTCCGGGGCAACGACGCGGAGCGCGCCAACCTGCATGAGGGTGACTGGACGCTCCGCCTGCCCCTGATCGTGCTGGGCCTGCTCTCGTTCGCGGGCGGGTTCCTGAACGTGGAGGAGGAGGTGCCCATCGTGGGCCTCTTCAACCTGGACGGCGAGGGCGGGGCGCTGCACCACTGGCTGCACCCGGTGATCTCGGGCTCGGAGGACGTGGTCCGCAACAACCTCCCGGCCATCGCCGAGCCGCACCACGCGGCCTGGCCCATCATCCTGGCCGTCGTCATCGGCCTGGGCGGGCTGGCGCTGGCGTGGGCGCTGATCTCGGGCCGCAACGACCGCCTGCGCACGGCGGACCAGGAGCCGGCGTACAACAGCGGGCTGGAAAAGGCGCTGTACAACAAGTGGTACGTGGACGAGCTGTACCAGAAGACGGTGATCCGGCCTATCGGCTTCCTGTCGCGCGCCCAGTGGGCGTTTGACCGGGCGCTGGACGGCACGGTGGACTTCTTCGGTCGCATGTCGCAGGCGCTGGGGCTGTGGGCGGGCCGCGCGCAGACGGGCTACGTGAACACGTACGCCTTTGTCCTCATCGTGGGCGTGCTGCTGGTGCTGGGCAGCTTCGTGGCCTTCTAGACGATCCGAGAGAGCAATGGAATCCTTCTACCAGGGCCACTGGATCCTCACGGTCCTCATCGTCCTTCCCCTGCTGGGCGCCCTGGCGGCGTACATGGCCGGGGAGCACGGCGCCAAGCGCGTGGCGCTGGGCGTGGGGATCGTGGAGTTCCTGATCTCCCTGCCCCTGTTCTGGGCGTTCAACCCGGCCGCCGCCTGCGCGCCCGCGCGGCAGGGCGGGCCGGCGCTGCCCATGGCCAACTGCGTGGACGCGGCGTGGTTCCCCGAGTGGGGCATTCACTACCGGCTGGGGATGGACGGCATCAGCCTGTTCATGGTGCTGCTCACCACCCTGCTGCTGCACCTGATGGTGCTGGGCTCGTGGACGTACATCCGCGAGCGCGAGCGCGGCTTCTACGCCTCGCTGCTGGCGCTGACGAGCGGCGTGGTGGGCGTGTTCGTGGCCCTGGACATGTTCCTGTTCTACGTGTTCTGGGAGGTGATGCTGATCCCGATGTACCTCCTGATCGGGATCTGGGGCGGGCAGCGCCGGCTCTACGCGTCGATCAAGTTCGTCATCTACACGATGGTGGGCTCGCTCGTGATGCTCGTCGCGATCTTCTACCTGTACGTGCAGGCGGGCTCGGTCCTCGGCGAGTACACGACGGATCTCTCGAAGCTGATGCAGGTCGCGCTGCCGTACGACGCGCAGGTCTGGTGCTTCGCCGCGTTCGCGCTCGCGTTCGCGATCAAGGTGCCGCTGTTCCCGCTCCACACGTGGTTGCCCGACGCGCACGTCGAGGCGCCGCCCGCCGGCTCGGTGATCCTGGCCGGCGTACTGCTGAAGTTCGGCATCTACGGCTTTTTGC
>NZ_DASURI010000109.1:0-6498 GCF_036280135.1 Longimicrobium sp. | reverse complement strand
AAGGGGATGTCCATGGCCGCGCACACCTCGGCCAGGGCCATGGCGTGCGCCCCCGCCACCGTGTAGCAGAATACGACGTCGGGCCGGTGCTCCTCCAGCGTGCGCCAGGTGAAGTCCACCAGCCCCTGCACGTACCGGCGGGGAACCTCCACGGGGCTGCTGCGGGCGCCGCGCAGCAGCCCCGACGAGGCCAGCCGCGCCCCCGACACGAAGCCCGCTCCCACCGTGCGGTCCGACACCAGGATGCGGTTGAGCGCCCCCGGGACCAGCCGCCGCTCCAGTTCGCGCAGACGCGCGGGGTCCGACGGGGTGGCCAGCCACTGCCGCTCCAGCTCGTCCACGTCGTACAGGGGCGAGAACCCGGGGTCGGACCACGCCTGCACGCGGGCCACGATGCGCCTGGACCCCACCACCAGCGCGGGAAAGCTCGATCCCGGCTCCAGGGCGTGGATCTCGCGGGCCATGGCGCGGGGCCACTCCCGGAACATCGGAGACAGGAGAAACAGTACCTTCATCCCAGGTTCGTCGGGTTTTGCTGCGGCGGCCGGCCGGGAGCGCTCCCCGGCGGGCCGCCTACGCGCCGGCCGCGTGCGCGGCGGCAAAGAACGACCGCAGGCTGCCCCGCAGCCGCACGGCCAGCCACGCCGCCACGGGCAGGGCCGCCAGGGCCAGCCAGGGGCTCGCGGCCCGGTCCATCCCCATCACCAGCAGGCTTCCGCACACCAGCCATACGGCCGTTCCCGGCCGGATGGACTCACCCGTGCGGCGGTGGGCGGCGATCCCCGTGCCCAGCCCCATCACCAGGAACGCCAGCAGGGTGGCGAAGGCGGCCCCCAGGATGCCCATGCGGGGCGCCAGCAGCAGCACCCCCGCGGCGTTCACGGCCAGCGACACCCCCGTCACGGCCGGGAGGATGCCGTGCTTCTTGTAGTAGCCCAGGGGGAGCGCCGAAGCCGTGTACACCAGGTACAGGAGCTCCGACGCCACCAGCACCCCCAGCAGCCCGGGGATGAGCTGGTACTCGGCCCCGAACAGGTACGGGTACGCGTGGGGCAGCACGCCCACCAGCAGCAGCGCCAGCAGCAGCCCCCCCTGCGCCACCACCTCCGACATGGCCCGGTACACGGCCGGCGTTCCCCGCTGAAAGCCGATGAGGGCCAGGGGCTGCCACGCCCGCACGGCGATCATGACGACGGCGAAGGGGGCAAAGGCCACCGAGTACGCAAGGTGATAGCGCCCCAGGTCTCCCGCGCTCACGAGCGGGGCCAGCAGCAGGCGGTCCAGGTAGTGGATGCCGTTGTACGCCGCCGAGTGCAGCACCCACGGCAGGGCGAACGCCAGCGACGTGCGCGCCACGCCGGGGCTCCATTGGGGGCGGATGTCGTCACGCAGCCCCCAGGCCAGCATCACCAGCAGCACCAGGGCACCCGCCAGCAGCCCCGCGAAGTAGGTGGACGCCGTGAGCACGCCGCCCAGCATCATGGCCACGAGCAGGGCGTGCTTCACCACCTCCTCGGCCGCCTCGGCGCGCGACACCAGCCCGTGCCGCTTGCGGGCCAGCCCCGCCGCCGCCAGCACGGTGGCCGGCGCCCGCGTGAACAGGGCCGCGCCCAGCAGCAGGAACACCCGGTGCAGGTTGCCCGCCTCGCGCAGCCCCGCGGGGGCCAGGGCCGGCCCCAGCACGGCCAGCCCGGCCGCCACCACGCCGGAGACCACGGCCGTGGTGCCCAGCAGGGTGCCCACGAGCCGGCGGCGCTCCCCGGGCGTCTGCGCCTCGATGACGAACCGGTTGGCGGCCGACGGCAGCTGCAGGGTGGCCAGCATGGTCACCATCAACAGCAGCGCCGTGCCGTAGCCCACCACGCCGAACTCCCCCGGGCTCATCACCCGGGTGTAGACGGGGAGCATGAGGAACGACAGCCCCTTTTGCAGCAGCCCCGACCCCAGGAGGGCCACCGTGCGCAGCCGGTCGCCCGACAGGCGCGGAAAACGCAGCGCGGGAGCGGCCCGGGGCCGCTCCCGGCGCCGGGCCTTCTCGCCGGCCGTCGCCGTTCCCTTCACCGTACCACCTTTTGCTCCACGTGCGCGTTGATGCGCGCCCAGTCCGGGTGCGCCTCCAGGGCCGCCAGCACGTCGCGCCAGCCGAACGCGTCGCCGTTGCCGAAGTGGGCGTACACGGTGCGCGCGAACGCCAGGTCCTCGGGGGTGTCCACCGTCCACCGCATGTCCGACCGGTCCACCTCGTCCGTCACCACGCGCAGCCGGAAGCGGTCCGGGTTGCGGTACAGGTACGGCGTGACGTGCTCCCGCCAGTCCGGCCGGTCGTCCTCGCGCCAGGCGCGCTCCAGCGCCGCGAACGAGAACGCCTCCGTGTCGAGCCCGCGGGGAAAGGTGCGCGGCGGGATGGTGTTGCTGCAGTAGTCCAGCGACGGGTCCGCCAGGAACGCCTCCACCACCCGGTCCACCACCTCGGGGTCGATGAGGGGGCAGTCCGAGGTCACGCGCACCACCACCTGCGCCCCGTGCTCGCGGGCGGCGTGGTGGTAGCGGTCCAGCAGGTCCTCCGTGCTTCCCCGCGTCACGGCCCACCCCCGCTCGCCGCACAGCTCCACGATGCGGGCGGCCTCCGGCTCCAGGGTGGTGGCCACCACCACGGCGTCCAGCGAACGGGCGCGGCCCAGCCGGTCCATCACCCGCGCCAGGACGGGCTCGCCGCCCAGGTCCAGCAGCACCTTGCCCGGCAGGCGCGTGCTCCCCATGCGGGCCTGCACCAGGGCCACCACCCGCGGCCGGCTCACGGCGCCACCTCCTCCAGCAGCCCCGCCGCGGCCAGGGTGGCCTGCAGCTCGGCCACCCGGGCGATGGACAGGTCCAGCCGCTCGGCGATGGCCGCCGTGTCCTTTCGCCCGTCGCAGTACGCCCACACGTTCTTGATGTCGCGCACGAGGAACCGGGTCTCGCGCGTGCTCAGGGTGGGGTACAGCCCACGGCGCCCCAGCTGCGGCTCGCACAGCACCGTGGACCGGTAGGTGCGGTTGGCCTCCAGGGCCGCGATGCACCCCCGCACGGCGTCGTACCCGCCCTGCAGCCCCGCGGGCGTCACAAGGGTGAGGTCGTCCAGCGACGTGTGGTACTCGGGGTACTCGTAGTACTTGGTGCGCATGACGGAGCACACGGGCAGGTCCACCCCCGGGGCGCAGTACTGCCGCTCGTCGCTCCCCCGCTCCAGGAAGCTGAACTCGCGGAAGCCCGGCGCGTGGTGCCGCAGCACCTGCCGCGTGAGCCGGTCGGCCAGCGTGTCGCCGTCGCGCGAGGGAAGGAACGAGTACGCGCGGTCGTCGCCGATGCACGTGAGCACGTACCCCGCCACCGTGCGCGCCTGCATCTCGCGCAGGTTGCGGCTCAGGTACACGATGGCGCCCAGCGTCTCGGGCACCCACACGAAGCGGTAGGTGTAGCGCCGGTCCGGCAGCGAGGCCACCCACCGGGCCAGCTGCGTGGCCACCACGGGGCCCGACAGCTCGTTGTTGGCCATGGAGGGGTGACACACGTACGTCGACACCAGCACCTCGGCCGCCTCGCGGCCGGGGATGACGGCCTCGGCGTACGTGAGCGAGCCGGGGGCCAGGGTGGCGTCGATGCGCACCCGGTACGGCCCCGGGCCCAGCCGCTCGCGCTCCGCGTGCGAAAGGCAGAACCCCCACCGCGGCGCGTAGTACGAGGTGATGTACGGGATGGCCCCGGGCATGTCGGGGAGCGAGTGCAGGTGCGGCTGCAGCTCGTCCAGCGTCATCACGGCGTCCACCGGCACCGAGTATCCCACCAGGTGCAGGTTGTTGCGGCGCCAGTCGATCACGCGGTTCCCCGCGGCGTCCTCCACGTACGCGTCGCGCACGTTCCACTCGTCGGGCACCGTCCAGTCGAACGCGGGCGACCCCGACGGCACCTCGTGCACGCGCAGCTCCGGGACCCGCAGGCCGATGCGGCGCAGCGTCTCGCGCACGCCGTCGCCCGTGAGGCTGCGGTTCAGGGGCCACAGGTCCGCCGCGAACGCGTGCATGTCCGCGCCCGCGCCCCCCTCCAGCACGTCCCCGGCGGCGTCCGCCGCCACCGGCCCGTCCACGACGCTCACGCGGCCTCCACGGGCGGGCGCGGCACCATCACCAGGGCCTCCCCCTCCACCACCGTCTGCCCCGCGTGGGTGAGCACGGTGGTGGCCAGGCGCACCCGGCGGCGGTCCAGCAGCTCCGACACCGTCACCCGGGCCGTCACCGTGTCGCCGATGCGCACGGGGGCCGTAAAGCGCAGCGTCTGCTCCAGGTAGATGGTGCCGGGCCCCGGCAGCCGGGTGCCCAGCACGGCCGAGATGAAGCCCGCGCTGAGCATGCCGTGCGCGATGCGCCCGCCAAAGCGGCTGGCGGCGGCCGCCACCTCGTCCACGTGGGCGGGGTTCAGGTCGCCCGTGATCCCCGCGTACAGCACCACGTCCGTCTCGGTGACCGTCTTGCGGAACTCGGCCGACTGGCCCACCCGCAGCTCCTCGTAGTCCATGCTCTCCCGGGGGTGCCTCAGCCACCCCGCTGCACCGTGTGGTGCAGCAGGTGGGGCCGCTCGCGGACGATGGGCGCAAGCTCCGTGTAGAACCGGCCCGCGCGGCAGAACGCCACGCCGGCCTCGCCCACGGGCGTGATGCCCACCACGCCCCGCCCGGCCAGCTCGTCCATGGCGGGGTTGATGCGCGTGCGGGTCTCGTCGCGCCGCACGAACATGGTGAACTCGCGCACGGCCGGCGGCTGGCCGGGCAGCAGGTAGATGCCCCCGAACCGCTTGGTGCGGCGGTACGACGCGTCGTTCTCCCGCTCGATGAAGTGCGTGAGGGTGAACGTGCTGTTCCAGTCCAGGCCGATGCTCACGATGAGCCCGTCCAGGCGGTGGAACAGGGCGAACGCCGACCGGGGGCCAAAGGCCTCCACGTCGTCGCAGGCGGCGAACCCGGCTTGGCGGGCGCCCAGCACGGCGAACGAGTAGATGGGGTGCGGCGTGCGCACGGCGCCGGGCCGGCGCCGCGCGATCTCCGTCAGCGCGCCCATCTCCGACGGGGTCTCGTCGCTGTCCCAGTAGTGCGCTTCCGTCCACGCGTGGAAGTTGAACGTGGGAAAGAGCACCGTCCCCTCCGGCCCCACCAGCTCCAGCAGGGCGTCGATCACCGTGTCGGGCCCGCCCTCCACCGGCCCCAGCGACCGGAAGGCGCTGTGCACCATCACCGTGTCGCCCGGCGTGATCCCCGTCGCACGGAACTGCTCCACCGCCTGCGCGCGCGTCAGCATCCCCGTTCCCCTTGAAGTGTCGTTGCCCCCGGCCCGGCCGCCGCCGGCGCCAGCGCCTCATACGCCGCCAGCAGGGCGCGGCCGTTCACGCCCCAGTCCGCCCGCGCCTCCACCTCGGCGCGGTTGCGGGCGCCCATCCGCCGCCGCGCGTCCCCGTCCATCCGCGCGGCCTGGACGAGCGCGTCCGCCACGGCCGCCGCGTCGCCGCGGGGAGCCAGCCAGCCGTTCTCGCCGGGCGCCACCCACTCGCGGTTGCTGGGGATGTCCGTCACCAGCACGGGCAGCGCCGTGGCCATGGCCTCCAGCAGGGAGACGGAGGTACCGTCGCTGTGGGCGCAGCTGGCGTACAGGTTCGCCGCGCGGAACCAGTCCGGCAGCCGGTCGTGGCCGATGGCACCGGGGCGGACGACGGCGCCGCCGACCCCCGCCTCGCGGATCCACCGGTCCACCTCTCCCGCGAGCGATCCGCCCCCCGCGAGGACCAGGCGAAGCCGCGGGTCCGCCGCGTGCGCCCGGCCAAATCCCTCCAGGAGCGTGTCGATCCCGTAGATGGGCTCCCACGAGCGGGTGCAGAGAACGACGAACGCGTCGTCCGCCTGCGCGCCGAAGCATTCCGCGCGGACGGCGGACGGCCCCTCCGCGGGGTGAAAGCGCGCCGGCTCCGTCCCCCAGGGGACGAGGACCACGTCCCCGTCCGCCACGGGCGCGTAGCCGCGGGCCCGGTCCAGCACGGCGCGGCAGTCGCAGACAAAGCGGTCCGCGCCGGCCAGCGCCCGCCGCGTGGCGTCCGCCCACGCCGGGCCCTGCCCCGCCTCCACCAGCACGTCCGAGCCCCACGACATCACGACGCGCGGGCGCGCGTCCGCCAGCGCGGCCAGGAAGCCGCCCGTGGGCACGGGCCCGGCGTGGACCACGTCCGGCCGCACGCGCTCCAGCACCGCGCGAAAGGCGGGGAGGAACGCGGCGGCGCCCGCCGGCGTCCGCCCGTCGACGGACGGACGCGCCCCCCACGTCTCCCATCGGACGCCCGGCGGCAGGGCCGGCGCGTTACCCACGTCGTCCAGGGCCAGGTAGCGGACGTCGTGTCCGGCCCCGGCCAGCAGGGAGACGAAGCGGCGGTCGTGCCCCGTTACCCCCTGCGTGAGCCACAGGATGCGCACGCGCTCAGCCG
>NZ_DASURI010000108.1:0-2672 GCF_036280135.1 Longimicrobium sp. | reverse complement strand
AGATGCACTTGCCCGTTTACGCGGAAGAGTGCACTTTGTAGCTGGTCTGCAGTTCCCTCCTGCACTACCCCTCCCTGTCTTTTCAAAACAGAGGCAACCCAATGGAAGACCACATCGTCAAGACCGACGACAACGAGTACGAGATCACGTTCCACCCCGCCTTCGCCAGCCGCTGCACGGTGTCGGGCAAGGGCAAGAGCAAGAGCGGGGAGCGTGAGCTCTTCAAGCAGGATGGCGTGCACCACCTCAAGGGCAAGGAACGCCCCAAGAAGCACACCATCCGGCTCAAGTCCAAGAACGGCGGCAAGCGCGACATCACCATCACCCTGGACGACGCGGCGCACAGCGTGGCCCGCATCACCGTGGAGCTGTACGAGGATTCGCACGATCCCAACACGGCCCTGGAGCAGAGCCCCACCGACACGGTCTTCTCGGTGGAGAACTACGCCAAGGTGTGCCCTCCGTTCTGCACCGAGTAGCCTGGACCCTTACGCTTTCCCGGATCGTCCATGCGCATCCTTGCTGGCCAAGTGGCCATGTCCTTGGCCGTCCTGGCGTTCGCGCTGATCTCGCTGCGCGTGGCGCGGGCCCTGCCCGCCCACGAGCGGCGGTTCGCGTACGCCTGGACGATCACCGGCGGATCCCTGCTCATTGCCGGGACCAATTCGCTGTTCCACGACCTGTTCGCCATCATCGCGTTCCGGGGCGGGCCGGAGTCGGCCGCCTGGGCCGCGGTGCTGCGCTGGCATCCCATCCTGAACCACAGCCGCACGTTTCTTCTCTCCACCTTTTGCGTGGTGCTGGCGGTGGGGCTGTACCGGATGGGCCGGATGAAGCAGCCGCCGTCCGTGGCCGCGGGGCTGGGCACGGTGGCGGCCGGGATGCTGGTGGGGGCGGCGGTGGGTGCGCACGAGGCCGCGTTCTCGGGCCTCACGCACTTCTCCGCCGTCGCCGTCTACGACATCATGGAGATGGCGGCCGTCATGGCCGTGCTGGTGGTGGGGCTCAACAGTGACGCCATGGACCGCTCGCTGTGGGTGGCGCTGGGCGTAAACGGGTTCATCCTGGCGCTGAGCGTGCTGGTGTTCGCGGCCCTGTCCCGCATCGAGATCGTGGGGCAGTGGGCGCCCAGCCCCCTGCAGATGCAGTGGACCAAGGCCGCCCTGCACGCGCTGGTGGTGGCGGTGGCCGTGCGCCACCTGCGCCGCATTCGCCGGGGGCTCCCCGTACGGGCGCTGGTGGACGCATCGCCCCGGGCCGCCGTGCTGGCGACTCCGCACCTGTGACTGCTTCGACGGCCGTCCTGGAGGATGAAAGCCGGGCCCCCTCGCGCGAGGGGGCCCGGCTTTGTCGTGGCGGTGGAGAGACGGCTCCCCATCAGCCGCGGCCCGGGTCCAGGCCGGGGCCCTGCTCCTGGGCAAAGCCGCCGCGGTTGTAGCCGGCGTAGCCGCGCTCGTTCGTCTCGCGACCGCGCAGGTGCGGGTTGGTGAGCTCGCCCTCGCGCGGGCCGGACGGCGCCCAGCCGTAGCCCCGGTCGTACCCGCCGCGCAGGCCGGGGCTGCCGGCGTTGTACTGCCGCAAAAAGCGCGTGTCGGCGCGCACGCCTCCGTTGCTGCCGTGCCGCGGGCCGGCGCCGTAGCCGTCGCGCATCCCGGCGTCGTACCGGCCCCGCATTCCCTGGTCGTAGCGGCCGCGCATCCCCGCGTCGTAGCCGCGCGGCAGGGCGCGCGCGCGGGGGCTCTGCACGCGCCCGCGAAAGTACGGGTGCTCGAACTGGCCCTCGGCGTTGTACGCGCCGGGGCCCTCGTCGTAGAGGCCGTTGAATCCGCCGTACCCCTGCAGGTCGTGCTCGCGCATCTGCCGGTGGAACCCGTAGGCGCCCTGGCGGTGGCTCCAGTCCATGCGGGTGCCATGGTACTGGCCGTCGCTCCAGTTGGGGTCCATGGGGTGCGGGCGGCCCCACTGCGGGCCCATGGGGTAGCCGCGGTAGTTGGGATCGTCGTAGTGCCTCATGTCTCACGCTCCGTGTGTGGCCGTTTGCTGCGTTCGCGTGGGTGCCCGTCTTGCGCAAGAACCCTTCCGCAGTTTCCCGCGGACAACCGTTACCAGGGGAGCCCATGAGGACGACGACGCAGAAGATGGCGATGGTGTTCGGGGTGGTGTTCCTGCTCGTGGGTGTGCTGGGCCTGCTGCTGCCGGACGGGATGGGGATGGAGTCGGACCCGGACCAGGCGCCGCACCTGCTGGGCCTGTTTCCCGTGAACCTGCTGCACAACCTGGTGCACCTGGCGTTCGGCGTGTGGGGCCTGCTGGCGGCGCGCAGCCATGCCGGCGCGCGGGGCTACCACCGCGGCGGGGCCATCATCTACGCCGCGCTCACGCTGCTGGGGTTCCTCACGCCGTCCATGTTCGGGCTGGTGCCCATCGGCAGCCACGACATCTGGCTGCACGCCGTGCTGGCGCTGGGGCTGGGCTACTTCGGCTTCGTGCACCGCGAGTCGCGGCTGAACGCGGCCGTGTGAGGGCGGATGGGAAGACGGGCGGGTGGCGGGCGGATTGGTGACGGATGGATCGGTGACGGACGGATGATCGGGGTGGAGCAGGGGGATCGCGGATGGCGTATCGTCCCGTCGCTGCGCGACGGGGGCCCTCTCCCCCGACCGCCTTTTTGC
>NZ_DASURI010000107.1:0-8172 GCF_036280135.1 Longimicrobium sp. | reverse complement strand
TGCGCTTTGGCGACCTGTCGTTCTACGAGGTGATCGTGGCGACGACGGCGGCCACGTACAACTCGCGCAACGTGGTCCCCGACGCGTTCGACATCAACGTCAACTTCCGCTTCGCGCCGGGCAACACGGCGGAGCGGGCCGAGGCGGAGCTGCGCGCGATGATCGGCGCGGACGCGGACGTGGAGATCACCGACACCGCGCCCGCCGGCGACGTGTACGCGGACCATCCGCTCATCGTGGACTGGTGCCGCGCGGAGGGGCTGCAGGTGCTGCCCAAGCAGGCGTGGACGGACGTGGCGCGCTTTACGTCCCACGGTATCCCGGCCGTCAACTTTGGCCCGGGCGAGACGTCGCAGGCGCACCAGGCCAACGAGTGGGCCAGCATCGACTCGCTGGAGCACTGCTACGGGGCCCTTCGCCGCTGGTTCTCGTTCCGATGAATCCCGTGCTGGACGGCATCGCGCCGTCGATCATCCGCGCCATCAACGCCCGCAAGCGCCCCGGCGACATCGACCTGGGGCTGGGCGAGCCGACCATCCGCCCCGATCCGTGCCCGTTCGACGCGGCGACCGCGTGGGTGCGTGAGAACGGGCTGCCGTACACGCCCAACGCCGGCTTCGCCAGGCTTCGCGCGCAGGTGGCGGAATACGTGGGGCTGCCGGAGCGGACGGCGTCGGACAACGCGGTGATCACCGTCGGCTCCGAGGAGGCGCTGTACCTGGCCCTCAAGGCCGCGATCGACCCCTCGCGCGACGAGGTGCTGATCGTGGAGCCGTGCTACCTGGCGTATCCCAAGCTGTGCGTGCTGGAAGGTATCCGGCATCGCATGGTGGCGATGGACCCGGCGGACGACTTTTGCCCGAGCGCCGCGCGGGTGCTGGACGCGCTGGGGCCGGATACGCGGATGATCGTCCTCAACACGCCCAACAACCCCACGGGCCGCGTGTGGCCGGAGTCCGAGCTGCGCGCGCTGGCGGACGGCCTGACCGCGCGCCCCGGCGAGCCCGTGCGCGTGCTGTCGGACGAGGTGTACCGCGAGCTGTACTTCGGCGAGGCCGCGCCGGTCTCCATCGGCGCGCTGTGGCCGCACGCGCTCGTTGCCGGATCGCTCTCCAAGAGCAACGCGCTCACGGGGCTGCGGCTGGGCTGGCTGGTGGGGGATGCGAAGACGGTCGCCGCCGCGACCAAGGTCCATCAGCTGGTGAACACGGCCGCGAGCACGTTCTCGCAGGTGGTGGCGATGGAGATCTTCGCCGACCGCGCCACCCTCGCCGCGCACCGCCCGCACTACGCCGGGCAGCGTGCGAAGCTGGAGGGGTGGATGCGGGAGGCGGGGCTGCGCTGGGCACCCATCGAGGGCGCGTTCTACTGCATGGTACGCCTGCCGGATCATCTCGCGGCGGATTCGCTCGCGGCCGCGGAGGCGCTGCTGGAGCGGCACCGCGTGCTGGCGACGCCCGGCGTGGCGTTCGGCGACAGCGGCGAGGGGTGGATACGCCTCTCCTGGGTCGCCGAGCCCGACGACCTCCGCGCCGGCATCGAGCGCATCGCGCGGTTCTTCGCGGAAGGCTGATCGATCGAGCCTCCAGGTCCCCGCTTGTCATCCTGAGAGGCCCTCTCGAATCGTCGTCGCGCCGGATGCGTGCGGCCCCGAAGGATCTTGTCCGCCCCTGCACGAGCGACGCGTTCCGCACGGATGCCGGCCGCCGATCCTTTCGTGGTGAGGCCAAGGCCGAGCACGGGAGAGGAGATCCTTCGGTCGGCGCCACGGACTGTGCGCGGGCGAGATCGCGCGGCGCCTCCCTCAGGAAATCAAAGGAGGGGTTCGCCGGTTGTTCTCCCCTCTCGCGAAGAGGGCGGGTCTGCCGGCGCGATCGATCCGACGAGCTCGGACTTCTCTCTTCCGCTGCAGGCGACGGACGATCCGGCGCGCTTCTTCCGGGTATCAAGCCCGAACGCAGTCTCCTGACCGCTGATCCACCGAGGATTCCTGATGGCGATTCAGATCGGGCGGGGCGGCCCGCCGGACCCCGTGCGCGACCACCTGGCCGAAGTGCGCCGCGCCCTCATGCGCCTGCACAAGACGCTGATCGACTCCGAGCGGCCCCGCTTCGAGCAGCGCCGCGGTGAAAGCGTCAGCAACACGCAGCTGCTCAGCGCCCTGCTGGAAGACGCGTTCTTCCAGTGGATGCGGCCATTCTCGCAGCTCATGGTCGCCATGGACGAGGCGCTGTTCGGCGACGAGCCCGTCACGCTCGAGGGCGCGCGCGGGTTCGTGCAGCAGGTGCACGCGCTGGTGGAGCAGGGGGAGGACCTGCCGCCGGACGAGCAGCCGCCGTACGAGCGGGCCCGCAACCGCGACCCCGCCGTGCTCTTTGCCCACACGGAGCTCACCCGCCGCGTGGCCGCCGCCCTCCTGGCGTACGGCGACGCGGCCGCGTAGGCTCAAGCCCGGTACGGAGGTACGCCGGGGACGATCTCCGGGCGGATTCGGGCAGGTTCTGCGGAGATCGTGACCCGGCGGATGGGCCGGAATCCGCAATTGCAGTAATCCCAGGTAGTTAGCGCGGCGTTAAGATTTTAGCACGCCCGGCGCACTTTCCCGCGTCGGCGGTGTACACCGCTGGCCGACATCGATCCGGAACTCTTTCACGCTCGTGCAATGAAGCCCACTCGTTCACTGATGCTCGCCGCGCTGGCGCTGTCCGCCGCGCCGGCCGCGGGCCACGCCCAGGCCGACACCGCGCGCGCCAACTGGCACCTGCTGGACCCCACCAACGACCGCGTCCCGGGCATCAGCGCCGAGCGCGCGCACCGCGAGCTGCTGTCGGGCATGCGGGTGCGCGACACCGTCGTGGTCGCCATCATCGACAGCGGCGTGGAGATCGACCACCCGGACCTGGCCGGCGTCATCTGGACCAACGCCGACGAGGTGCCCGGCAACGGCCGCGACGACGACAACAACGGCTACGTGGACGACGTTCACGGCTGGGACTTCCTGGGCAACCGCGACGGCCGCGACATCAGCTCCGACACGTACGAGATCACGCGCCTGTTCGCCGCCTGCCGCGCCCCCGGCGCCACCGAGGCCGGCGGCACGCCCTGCGCCGAGATCCGCTCCGAGTTCCAGGAGCAGCAGGGCTCTCTGCGGGAGGAGTACGACGCCCTGCAGACGTTCTCGACCATGATCAACACCCTGCGCCAGGCGCTGCAGGGCCGCGAGATCACGGCCGAGTCGCTGCGCGGGCTGCAGAGCACGGACCCGCAGGTGGTGGCCGCCCGTAACCAGATCGGCCGCATCATGGGCGCCGGCTACTCCGCCGAGCAGATCCTGGAGGCGTTCGAGGACGTCAAGAAGCGCGTGGAGACGGGCTTCAACCCCGACTTTGACCCGCGCCCGCTCGTGGGCGACAACTACGCCAACCTCAACGAGCGCGGCGACGGCAACAACGAGGTCGAGGGCCCCGATGCCAGCCACGGCACGCACGTGGCCGGCATCGTGGCGGCCATGCGCAACGGCACGGGCGTGGACGGCGTGGCCAACGCCGTGCGCATCATGCCCATCCGCGTGGTGCCCGACGGCGACGAGCGCGACAAGGACGTGGCCAACGGCATCCGCTACGCCGTGGACAACGGCGCGCGCGTCATCAACATGAGCTTCGGCAAGAGCCACTCGCCGTACAAGAGCGCCGTGGACGATGCCGTGCGCTACGCCGAGAGCAAGGGTGTGCTGCTGGTGCACGCCGCCGGCAACGACGGCGCCAACCTGAACGAGGAAGGCAACTTCCCCAACCAGGACTTTGCCGGCGGCGGCCGCGCGGGCAACTGGATCGAGGTGGGTGCCTCGTCGTGGAACGGGCTGGAGCACCTGGCGGCCAGCTTCAGCAACTACGGCCGCGGGCGCGTGGACATCTTCGCCCCCGGCGACGACATCCTGTCCACGCTCACGGACCACGAGTACGGCCGCTTGGGCGGCACCAGCATGGCCGCGCCGGTGGTGGCCGGTGTGGCGGCCACGCTGCTGTCGTACTTCCCCGAGCTCACGGCCACGCAGCTGCGCGAGATCATCCTGGCCTCGGCCACGCGCTACACGGACCAGCGCGTCACGCGCCCGGGCGGCGAGGAGATCACCACGTTCGGCGAGCTGTCGGACACGGGCGGCATCGTGAACCTGTACAGCGCCGTGCAGATGGCGCAGCAGCGGGCTCGCCGGTAGAAGGCGGCCGGGTCGCGGATTGCCTCCCGCGACACTGCGGGGGACAGGGGACAGGTTCCAGGGGACAGCCCCCAACGGCGCGAGTGCCGTTGGGGGCTGTCCTTTTGTGCGCTCGGGGACGCATCGCGCCGAACGGATTCCGTTCGGTCGGGAGACGGCGGCGGTGTACCGCGCCTGCCCTCTCTGGGGCAGTCCGCGCAGGCGGACTTCGTGCCTTTCCAGCGGCGAATTCATTCGCTCCGGCTGGGGGACGGCGAGTTTGGCAACGGGTCGGCCGCCCGCCCGTGCCGATCGCGTCCTACCGCCCGCCCGCGCCGTTCGTCCCCGCGCGGTTTGTCGCCGCGCCCGACGCCGGCACACGACGCCCGGAATCCGCCGGGGTGCCGCGCAGGGTGTCGGCGGCGGCCTGGGACGTCTGCTGGTCCATCCGCCGCACGACGACGCTCATGCGGCCGCGCGGGGGCTGCCAGCCCAGTGGCCTCCATCCGCCGCGCTCCAGGGGCGAGGGCGAGCCGTCCGCGGGCCGCAGGGCGGGGAGGTACACGTCGTACTTGGATCCGGGGTTCCACAGCACCCAGCTCTTGAGGCCGCTGTCGTACGTGGCCGCGATCTGCTGGCGCACGTGGCTGGCGCCGTACGTGATGCCGTCGCGCAGGTAGTCCGCCGTGAACGCCTGCAGCCACGGCACGATCTCGCCCGTCTTCTTGCCCTGTCGCTGCACGGCGCGCGTGCGCTCCACCGCGTCGGCCATGCTGATGCGCACCATCTCGTACGGGTGCGCGTTGGGCTGGCTGAACCCGTACACGCCGCCAAAGTAGTGCGACGGGTACACCATGGGCAGCACGGCATCGGCCGCCGTGATGACGCGCTCCCAGTTCTGCCCGATGCCCACGTCGCCCTCCAGGTGCGTCACCAGGCCGAACACGTCCGCCGTCACGGGCACCTGGTACTCCGCGAGCTGTTGCCTGGAATAGAGGATGAACTCCTCGATGTTCCGGTCCCGCGACTTCCCATTGCTGCCGGGGAACGCCATCGTCCGCCGCCGCGCCTCCGTCACGTCCGGAAAGCGCACGTAGTCCCACTGGATCTCGCTGAACCCCATGTCCAGGGCCTCGCGCGCGATAGCGATGTTGTAGTCCCACACGCGCCGGTCGTACGGGTTCACCCACGGTTTGCCCTTCTGGTCCAGCCACACGCTCCCGTCCGTGTGGCGGATGGCCAGCTCCGGCTTCTTTTCCGCCAGCATGCGGTCCTTGAAGACGACGATGCGGGCGACGGGGTAGATGCCGTGCGCGATGAGCGTGTCCACCAGCTCCGGCAGCCACCTGGAGCGCGGCATGGTGTCGGCGCCGATCTCCTTTGCCAGGGCGATGCCGGTGGAGTCGTGCGTGAGGTAGGTGTCGCTTTCCTTGATGTCGACGACGAACGCGTTGATCTCCGTCTCGTCGGCGATGCGGATGAGCTCGCGCATGCGCGTGCGTCCGCCCGCGGCCCAGCCGTTGACGTACAGCGCGCGCAGGCTGTCCGGCCGCGCCACCCGGTTGCCGAAGCGCGCCCGCCGCTGCGCCGCGCTGTCCTCGCGCGCCGTTGCCGCCGCGGCCGCCGAATCCTGCCCACCGCCTTTCGCCGCGCCGGCGCCCGGGCTGTCCGATCCGCCACCGCACGCAGCCAGCGCCACGAGCAGCGCCGCCCCCACCGTCTTCCGCCATCCGCCGAACCTGGTCATCCGAACCGTCCTCCTCGTCGCGACAGGGTTCCGCGCGGAATCACCGTGCGGTTCCGTACCCTCGTACCCCCGTACCTTCGTACCCTCCGTGCCCGCGTACTCTCGTACCTTCGTACCGGGGCGCGCAACCCGGACGCGCGCTCGCTTGACCCCGCCCGCGCCGGGGCCTAGCTTCCCGCCCGAAAATCCCAGCCCCGGCCCGCACCGCGGAGAGAGCAATGGCGAACGTCCCGCAGGACCTCAAGTACACCAAGGAGCACGAGTACATCAAGGAGTCCGGCGAGGCCGGCGTGTACATCGTGGGCATCACCGACTACGCCCAGGGAGAGCTGGGCGACGTGGTCTTCGTGGAGCTTCCCAAGCCGGGCTCCCGGTACGAAGCGCACCAGACGTTCGGCACCATCGAGGCGGTCAAGGCCGTGTCGGACCTGTACATGCCCATCGCGGGCGAGGTGGTGGAGTCCAACGCCGCGCTCGACGCCAACCCCGCCGTGGTCAACAGCGACCCGTACGGCGAGGGGTGGATGATCAAGGTGCGCGTGGACGGCCCCCTGAGCGGCGACCTGCTGGACGCCGCGGCCTACACCAGCCTGATCGGCGGATAACTGCGAGTGCGAGAGTGCGGGAGTGCGAAAGTGCGAAAGTAACTGCGGTTCACTCTCGCACTCTCGCACTTTCGCACTCTCGCACTTCTCGTCTCACTCAACGCTGCGGAGATCCGAACATGGCCACGCTCACCTGGCACGGGCACTCCTGCTTCATGCTGGAGCACGACGGCACGCGCATCCTCATCGACCCGTGGATCGACGAGAACCCCACGGCCGACATCAAGAGCGGCGACGTGGGCACGGTGGACTACATCCTCGTCTCGCACGGGCACTTTGACCACTTCGCGGACTGCGTGAAGATCGCGAAGCAGACGGACGCCACCGTCGTCAGCACCTTCGAGCTCGTGCAGTTCTGCCAGAAGCAGGGCGTAAAGAACGGGCACGGGATGAACATCGGCGGCGCGTACCTGTTCCCGTTCGGCCGGGTAAAGCTCACGCCCGCGCTGCACACGGGCAGCATCGCCGGCGACG
This sequence comes from Longimicrobium sp., assembly GCF_036280135.1. GTDB lineage: Bacteria > Gemmatimonadota > Gemmatimonadetes > Longimicrobiales > Longimicrobiaceae > Longimicrobium. Next base: position 1,151 of record NZ_DASURI010000107.1, on the reverse strand, counting down.
AGGACGGCACGCACACCACCGACTGCTGCGGCTTCCTGATCAGCCTGGACGGCGGGCCCAGCATCTACCACGCGGGCGACACGGCGCTGATCATGGACATGCAGCTGCTGCAGGGCCGCGTGGACGTGGCCATCCTGCCCATCGGCGACAACTTCACCATGGGCCCGGAGGACGCCGCCCGCGCCGTGGAGATGATCCAGCCCGAGGTGGTGATCCCCATGCACTACAACACGTTCGAGGTCATTCAGCAGGACCCCGAGGGCTTTCGCCAGATGGTGGGCGACGCCGCGCGCGTGGAGGTGCTGGAGCCGGGCGGCGTGTACGAGGCGTGAACGGCGGGAACTGCAGGGAACAGGGAACAGGGAATAGGGAATAGCCTGCAACGGCATTCCCACGGATACCCTGCAACGGGGCGGGCTCGTTACACGGGCCCGCCCCGTCGTGTTCTGCGGACGATTTAGATGCAGTTCTCCCCTCTCCGCGAGGAACGACCGGGGGGCCGGGGGAGGGGCGGGCCGCTGCCGGCGAAGACCGTCCATCCCGAGATGAAGTTCTCCCCCTCCCCCGCGAAGCGGGGGCAGGGGGCCGGGGGGAGGGGGCCCTCCGCGGGCGAGACACGCTCCGCCCGAGTGCACGATCCGCCGTTCTCCCTTCCCCCATGCAGTTTATGGGGGAAGGGCCGGGGATGGGGGGCGCCCGCCCGCCGCGCAATCCCTCCTCTGCCGTTTGGTCCTCCCGCCACGCCGATGCTCCTCCCCGCCGACATCACGCCACGTCGCGCATGGATCGCTGAGCCGGCTTCTCCTTGACGCGCGCACCAGTCGGCGCCTAATCTCGCTGCACAATGCAATCGCAATCGCCAGCCGAGCGCCCCGCGTGGCGCCTGCTGGACACCCCGCCCGCGCCCGGCGCGTGGAACATGGCCGTGGACGAGGCCCTCGCCCAGAGCGTGCGCGCCGGCGGCCCGCCCGTGCTGCGCCTGTACCGCTGGAGCCCGCCCTGCCTGTCGCTGGGCCGCAACCAGCCCACGCACGGCTACGACCGCGGCGAGATCGCCCGGCGCGGGCTGGACGTGGTGCGCCGCCCCACGGGCGGACGCGCCGTGCTGCACCACCGCGAGCTCACCTATTCCGTCGCCGCGCGCGACGGCG
>NZ_DASURI010000106.1:0-2781 GCF_036280135.1 Longimicrobium sp. | reverse complement strand
AGCTGCTCCACGTGCTGAACCGCCTGGTGGACGCGGGCAACACGGTGGTCGTCGTGGAGCACGACATGCGCGTGATCGCCGGCAGCGACTGGGTGATCGACATCGGCCCCGGCGCGGGCGAGGAGGGCGGCCGTGTCGTTGCGGAGGGTCCGCCGACGCTCGTCGCGCAGTCGCGGGAGAGCCGCACGGCGCCGTACCTCGCGCGAGAGCTGGGGCCGGCATCTACTTCGATTGATGAGGATGCGACATGATCAACCCGAAACATGCAGGATCGATCAACGAGTATGGTGATGTAGCCATCCGAGCCGTAGAGAAGATCCGGAGCGGGGCAATGGTGTCGCCGGCCGCCGCGTGGGACGAGGCTGCGCGGGAAGTCTTTCCTTGTCGTGTACACCGACAAAAGAAGGGATGTCCCCGCGGCGCTTTCCTCGGACTGTGTGACGATGGCCTGGTTCTCGACGTCCCGGCTGGATCCTACACAAGGTCCATCGACAACAAGGCGTATGCCCTGCGCGCCGTCGAGCTGCTACGCTCCGATCCGAACCTCGCGGTCCAGGGCAGACGGGCACTCTGGAACCGTGTAGAGGCAAAGGCCGCGTCGCACAACTCGCAGATGGATGTCGTCCTGGCGCTGCACCAGAACGGACTGCTGAAACCCAGGTAGCGTTGCTCCCGCTCCTTGCCCTGGGCGCGTGCTCGCCGGCAGCGGCTGGGTGATCGACATCGGCCCAATGCGGGGGGGAAAGGCGGTCACATGATGGCTGCCGGTCCCACCCGCCGTCGTGGCGCAGTCGCCGGAGAAGCGCACGGCGCCGTGTCTCGCGCACGAGCTCGGAGTACGAATCCGCGGCGCCCATTTCCGCGTATGCTCTTTCGCTGGAGGATTTTCGGAGATCCGCACGCGCCCGAGCCGCGAAAGGACCAAGGCAATGGAGTTTCTCTACAAGGTCGTCAGCGCAGAAGCCAGGAACAACGACGAGCTGATCAGTTCCCTTCAGGACATGGTGAACATCAGCATCGCCGACGGATGGAGCCCCTCGGGTGGCGTTTGCGTCATCTACCGGGGCGGCGAGTGGCTGTACGGCTACCAGGCGATGACGCGGGAACGAGACGAGTAGGGTTCCGGCGGAGTAAAACCACTTCCACGTGATCAAAGGCGGCGAGCAGCCGCCTTTCTGCTTTCCGACGGCCCGGTGCACAGGTCTCCCGCCAGGATCGCGGATGCGTTTGCTGAGGCCGGCATCTGCGGCCTCGCGCCGACCCAGCCGTTCCGCTTCTCCTGCACGAGGGGCGATGTAGAGAATCGCGCCGCGGCTCCGACTACACCCCTGGATGCCGCGGCAAGCGGCATCGTACGCAACCCCATCCCCAGCAGAGAGGCGGAGATGCGCAAGGTGATCGTGAGCGAGTGGATGACGCTGGACGGCGTGGCGCAGGCGCCGATGAGCCCCGGCGAGGATCCCGACGGCGGGTTCCGGCACGGCGGCTGGCACGTGCCGCATGCGGGCGACGCGGCGTTCCAGCAGCGCGTCGCCGAGACGGTGGGCGCGGCGGGCGCATACATCCTGGGGCGGCGAACGTACGAGACCTTCGCCGCGTTCTGGCCCAGCGCGCCGCGCGAGCAGGCGGTCCTCGCCGATCCGCTCAACGAGCGCCCCAAGTACGTCGCCTCCAGCACGCTGTCCGAGCCGCTCGCGTGGCAGCACTCCACGCTCCTGCGCGGCGACGTGGCCAAAGCGGTCGCGGCGCTCAAGCGCGAGGAGGGCGGCGACCTGCTCGTCATCGGCAGCACGCGGCTGGTGCGGACGCTCATAGAGCGCGACCTGGTGGACGAGCTCCGGCTGATCATCGATCCCGTGCTCGCCGGCGGGGGAAAGCGCGTATTTCACGACGACGGCGTCCTTCGCCGCCTGCGCCTGACGCACAGCGAGGTGACCGCGACCGGCTCCCTCATCCTCACCTACGTCCCGGCCACGGGCTGACGCGCCGATCCACGCAGCACCGCCGCCCGTCGTCGTCGCGCGGACGCATGCCGCCGCACGGATCCCGTCTCGCGCGGATACGGTTGATGATGGAAATGCCGGCCCGGCGCGTCCTCTTCTTGCAAGGCTCGATTGCCGCATCGAGCATGCACGGGGCACGCAGCCGCCGGCCGGCGCCGGCCGCGGTACACATCAACCAGCGCGAGCTTTTGACGAACCACTCGGAAGACGGCGGACGCGGGCAGGCGAGCGAGGCCATCCGCGCCGCCCGCGCGGGACAGCTCGACACGGAGCAGATGCTGGGCTCCCTCCTGGCCGCGCAGGTCAGCATCCCGCTCGCGGAGACGACGGTGATGGACGGCGCCCGCCTGCTCAGCTGGAAGCCGGCCACCGTTACCCGCGATGCGGATGGCGAGCAGTTCGTCATCGCCTTCACGGACGGGGAGCTGGACCAGAAATACGCCAAGTGGCGGCCGGAATACCCGTACCGCCTCCGCGTCGGGGCGGACTGGTTGATCACGGTGCTGCCGGCCGGCCACGGCGTCATCATCAACCTCGGCGGTGACGACATCATGTTCGAGTGGCCCGCGCGCGACATCCTGGCCCACCGGGCAGATCACGAAACCTGACGCACCGGCGTACTCCCCAAACGCGTGATCCCGTGTAGCCGCGGAGGCGCCCCCCAGGATCCGGGAGGCGCCTCCGTGCCTTGTTGCCTGCTCGTTGTTTGTCGCGGACGGCGCTCTTGTGCGCATCCGTGTTTTCCGCCATAAATCAAAGAGAGAGAAGACATCCCCTG
>NZ_DASURI010000105.1:0-2203 GCF_036280135.1 Longimicrobium sp. | reverse complement strand
CACCTCGCTGCCGCTGCCCAGCTGCTCCTGCTCGTGCCCCTTGATGGGCAGGATGTCGTGCACCACCCGCCCGTCCTGCTGCGTGCTCCAGGCGATGGGCTCGCCCAGCAGCGAGCCCAGCAGCACCAGCAGCATGTCCTCGGCGCGGGTGTCGTTCTCCGGCGCGTGCTGCTTCCAGTGCACGGGCGTGGGCCCGATCTTCTCCTCGTCCACGGGCCAGCCGGAGACCACCATCAGCGCGTCGTCGGGCTCGAACAGGCGAAACGCGCGCAGGGCCTTGCGGACGCGCAGGGGCAGGTCGTGCGCGAGCACGTCGGCCTCGTCCAGGAACTCCTGCGACTCGGCGCTCCCGTACCGCGCGGCCAGCGTGCCCAGCAGGGCGTGAATCTCGCCGATCTCCTCCGGGGTCAGCACGATCCTGGACATGGGGCTACCTCTTCAAGGGGTAAAGGGCGTCTGCAGGGGGGCGCTCAGGGCAAACGCGGGAGCGCGGGCCGCGGGACCGTACCTCGTACGGCCGGTCCGCCCGGGCGCGCGGCCCGGCCGCGAGCGGTCGCGCGCCGCCGCTCCCGGTGCGGCGTCACGCCGCGCGGGCCGGGGGAAAGCCGGGGAAAGGGCGGTCAGGACGCCGCGGGACGGGCCTCCGCCAGGCCGTCCGCGCTCTCGCCGGCGGGGTCAAAGCCCAGCACGTCCGTGCAGAACGCCCTCCACGCGGGGCCGGCGTCGGCAAAGAGGACGTGCTCGTCCATGAAGATCCCGTCCGTCACGCCAAAGTCCTCCTGCAGGAACACGACGTCCTCGTCGTCCAGCGCCGTGCGCGGCGTGTGCACCTCGCGTCCGTCCACCTCCGACACCGCGGGCCGCAGCTGCGCCGGGTCCGGGTTCCATCCCGCGAACGCGGCGAGGTCGCGGGCCAGGTACGCCCGGGAGTAGTTGCCCATCTCGGCCATGGTCGTTCCGTCTCCTGCGGGGGGTTTCGGGATGGGGATCACCCGCGGCCGGGGACGGCGGCGGGCGGCCTTTCGCGGGATGCGTGGTGTGCGCGAGCGGGCTCCCGCGAGCAACGCGGGCCGGAGCAAAGCGGGTCGCGGACGGTCCGCGGAACGCGGCCCCGTGCGGAGCGTGGTCGTGGGCGCGGATTCGCGGAGCGCGCGGCGCCGCGCACGGGGGAAGGCCGTGGGAAGTCCCGGAGGAGGGCCATCCGCCGGCGGATGCGGTGCGCGTCAGCTCCGCGCGGGGATCGGGATCACGTCGGCGACGCCGATGTCCACCTCCAGCCCCTGGCCGATGGCCGCGATTCCCACGCGCACGCGCCGCTGGCCCCGCCGCTCCACCACCACGCCCTCCACTCCGTGGAACGGCCCGGCGGTCACGCGCACCCGGCTCCCTTCCACCATCGGCGCGCTCTCCAGGTCCGAGGCGTGACGGCCCAGGGCGTTCGTCACCAGCCGCACGCTCTCGATCTCCGACGCGGGGATGGGCGTGGGGCACCCGCGCGCGCCCACCACGGCGGCCACGCCGCGGGTGGAGAGCACCTGCGCGAGCTGGTGCAGCGTAAAGCGCGCGAAGACGTAGCCGGGGAACAGGGGAAACAGGATGAGCTTGGTGCGATCCTTCCAGCGGCTCTCGCGCAGCGTCGTGGGGAGGTAGCTCTCCACCCGCTGCCGGCACAGGAGCGCCTCCACCGACTTCTCGTGCCGGGAACGCGTGTGGCAGGCGTACCAGTGGGGCTGGTCGAAGCGCGTGTCGGAGGCGCGCGCGACCACTTCGCCGAACCCGTTTCCGAAGGATGGCATGCGTCGGAGGTTCCCCGTTTGAAGGACGCGGACGCGCACCGTCGTTCGCGGCGCGGTGCCCTGGGACCGTGCGGAGGAAGCTTCTTCTCCAGGAAGGTGCCCGTCACGCAAACGCGACGGCCTTAACAGAGCTTTTGTGTACGGAGAGGTCGGCCACGAGGGGGATGCACTCGTAGGGAGGACCCGCGACGGCGTTGGGGATGGAAGCCCCCGCGGTGAGGCATGGCGGGGGAAAAGACCAGCGGATCGGCGAGAGCGCCGGCGTGGGGGTACGGCTCCGCCCTCTGAGTCACACCCTCCCGGGTGCGACTCGCCGCGAAGCACTACACACACATTTTGTGTCTACTAAAGTTGATTCCAGTTTGGCTCGGAATTGGAGAAATGTCAAGTCTGGAAATGGGCGTGGA
>NZ_DASURI010000104.1:0-3388 GCF_036280135.1 Longimicrobium sp. | reverse complement strand
AGACGGCGAGCTGGATGACGTCCTCCGTCGTCTCCGGCCTCACCCCCAGGCCGGCCAGCTCGCGCAGGGCGGCGCCGGTGGCGTTGCCCAGGGCCATCACCATCAGCTCCCTGTCCTCCACGCCGTCCGCGTCGCGCACGCCCAGCCCGCGCAGGGTGGAGACGAAGCCGCGGTCCGGATGAAAGCGAAAGTGCCCCGCCCCGCGCCCCTCGCGAAACGCGCCCTCCAGGTCAAAGTCGCCCGCCTCGCGCTCGATGCGGAACGCCACGGGGGTGGAAACGGCGGCGTTGACCTGCGCGTCCGTGAGCCCCACGAGGGCCGCGCGGTCGATGGGCCGGCCCCAGGTGCCCGTGCCGTAGAGCAGGGTGATGTGCATGGCCCCGTCGCGGACCTCCAGGGTCCAGGTGCCCTCCGTGGGCTCGGCGGTGCGTGGGGTCGTCATCGGGGACGCGCGGCGCGGTTCGGCGTGGGTGCGGATGCCGGCGGCCGCCCGGAGCGCGACGGCGGAAGAAAGGAGCAGGACGGCGGCGGCCGCCAGGACTGCAAGGCGCATGGATCGTTCTCCCGTTGCAAGGAAGGTCGGGTTTCGTGTCCCGTCGGGGCCGCGCGGGCCCCGCCGTCCGTCCGTGCGGGCGCGGCGGATGGGGATCCACCGCGCCCCCGTCCGTCAGGGCCGCGCGGGCTGTTGTCCCCGGCGGCTGTTGATGAGCTCGCGGTCCACGCCGCTGGCGCGCAGCCGCACCAGCTGGTCCGCCGTGAGGTCCGCGAAGCCGGCGGCGCGCACCTCGCGCACGTAGTCCGCGTCCACGTGGTGGCCGCGCAGCTCCGTCAGCTCCCCGGCCGTGAGCCCACGCAGCCCCACCTCCTCCAGGGAGCGGATGTACCGCGCGTCCACGCCCAGGGCACCCAGCTGCGCCAGCGTCTCGGCGTCCAGGTCCCGCAGCCCCGCCGCGCGCATCTCCGCGATGAACGCCGCGTCCACGCCGCTGGCCCGCAGCACGCCCAGCAGCGCCGGGGCGAGGTCCCGCAGGCCGGCGCGCTCCAGCTCGCGGACGTACGCGGCCGTCACGTCCAGGGCGCGCAGCTCGGCGGCATCGTCCGCCGTGGCGGGGCGGATGCCGGCGGCGCGCATCTCCCCCAGCCACGCCGTCGTCACCCCCACGGCGCCCAGCGCCTGCAGCTGGTCCGGGGTGAGCCGTCCCCAGCCGGCCGCGTTCATCTCCCCGGCGTAGGCGCCCGTGACGTCCGTGGCGGCCAGCTCCACCAGCTCCCGGGCGGACAGGTTGTCGTAGCCCGCCGCGCGCAGGTCCCGCACGTAGGCGTCGTCCACGCCCAGCGCGCGCAGGGCGATGAGCGTCTCCAGGCTGTCGTCGGGGAAGGTGTCCGCCGCCGCGCGGGCCGACGCCGACGCCTCGGCGTGCGCCTGCACCCGCAGCTCCGCCAGGGCGCCGATCCCCTCCTTCTTGCCGGCATCCGGCTTCGTCTTCTCCGCCCCGTCCTTGCCCGTGCCGTCCGCCCGCGCGGACGCGGGGCGGGCGCTGGCCTCCGTGGGCCGGAGCGCGGAGAGGGGGAGAACGAGCAGGCCGGCGGCCAGCACCGTCAGCAGCGTGGCGCGCGGGGAGGGCGCGCCGCGGCTGCGGGCGGCGTCCAGCACCCACAGCAGGCGCGACTCCAGGTGCGACGGCCGGGCCATGCTCACCAGCGCCGGGGCCGCCATCCGCGAACCGCGGTGCGTGCGGGCAATCTCCAGCAGGTGCGACGCGTAGTCCGACGCGCGCGTGCCCGTGCCCAGCACCAGGTCGTCGCAGGCGCGCTCGCGCTCCACGCGCAGGCGGCGGGCGGCGTACCACACGGCGGGGTGCCACCAGAACAGGGCGCACGCCACCTGCGCCAGCGCCTGGGTAAGGCAGTCGAAGCGCTTGACGTGCGCCAGCTCGTGGGCCAGCACGGCGCGCCGGCGGTCGTGCGGCCACGCGTCCGCGCCCGAGGGGATGACGACGGACGGCCAGACGATGCCGCCCGTGGCCGGCATGACGGCGCCCCGGGCGCGCAGCAGCAGCACGGGCCGGCGCAGCCCCAGCCGCGCGGCGGACTCGTGGACGGCGTGCAGCCACTCCGCGTCGCGGACGACCTCCGCGCGCCGCCCCAGCCGCGCCACGCCCCAGAAGCCCATCGCCAGCCACCCCAGCCCCGCGGCCACCCCGCCCAGAACCAGCAGGGCCGCCGCGCGCGCCATCCACGCCGTCCGTCCCTGCGGCGCATCGGCGGATGCGATCTCCGCAGGCACCTCCATCACAGCGGGACGCGGGACGACCGTCTCCGGCGCGCCGATCCGCCCGGCGGACGCACCCTCAGCGAGCGACGGGGTGGAGGCGGATGACGCGGCCGGGAGAACGGGCACCTCCCAGCGGGGCAGGAGGAGCGAGAAGGCGGGCAGGGCCAGCACGCCCACGATGCCCGTGAGCCACACGAGGTGCCGCGCGGCGGCGGAGGCGCGCCACAGCAGGGCGGCGGCCAGGGCTGTCAGGGCCAGGACGAGCGTCGCCTTGGCGGCCAGCGCGGCCAGGAAGGGGAGCCACTCCGCCCCCGGGGGAAGGATGCCGTTCATCGTCCCTGCTCCCGTGCCTGGTGGATGACCTGGGCCAGCGCGTCCAGCTCCTCGTCGCTGGGCGGCTCGTCGCTGGATTCCAGCAGCGCCGCCATGGCCGCCGCCGTGGAGCCGGCGAAGAACGTCCGCACCATGTGCCGCAGGGCGGACCCGCGCACGTCCTCGTGCTTCGCGGTGGGAAAGTAGACGTGGCGGATGCCTTCCTGCGCATGCTGCAGGTGGCCCTTTTCCTCGAGGATGCGCAGCATGGCGCGCACGGCGGAGTAGCTGGGCGGGTCGGCCAGCCGGGCGCGCACTTCGGATGCGCTGGCGCGGCCCAGGCTGTACACCACCTCCATGATCTGCCGCTCGCGGCGGCCCAGGTCCAGCGGCGGACTGGCGTCCATGGGAATCTCGGCTCCGGTGTGAAGAACCTGCTAGTACACTAGCACGTGCTAGTGTACTAGCACATCGAGCCGGAGTCAAGAACAAACTTTCGGGGGACGTTTCCGCGGGGTGCGCGCGGACATCCGGACGGCTCGCGCCGGGAGCGGTCCGCCCTCTCCCGGCCTCTCCCCGCTCGTTCCTCGCGAGGAGAGGAGAACTGCGTCGTGGGCTCCGGTCCTGGAGCGTGGAGCCGGAGTGTGTCTCGCCCGCGGAGTGAGCAACCGGGATGATCGTTGACAGAACAGACCGGGAGGATGGTTGACAAGTCCTCACGGTGCTGACGCTGTTCAAAACGATGTTGCTCTTCACCCACCCCTTGGGAGGCGTAAGCAGCCCCACGGGAATGGGAGCCCT